>NZ_DEVJ01000070.1:11264-13719 GCF_002362875.1 Empedobacter sp. UBA3239
CATCTAAAATCAATCCTCTTTCTCAACCTTAGTCTTAACCTCAAATACATACTACTTTGTACATAATACAACTCTAAAATCTCACTTCTCACATCTAATATCTAAAATCTAATATCTAATATCTCATATCTCACATCTACATTCATACCAATCATTCCCCTTCATCACCTACCAATTTCGTTCATGGATAACCATAAATCAACATCTTCAAATCATTCCTCATAATTTCGAACTGTTGCTGAACCAAGTCAAATAAAGTTTAATTTAAAATCTATTAAAAATGGGAAAAATTACAGATTCTCTTTTGTCGGGTACGCGAGGACGTACAGGACGAATTGTTGTTTCGAATATCGAAGGAAATGAAATTTCTCGTATACGACCACGAAAATCAAACCGTATACCAACACCAAAACAACAAGTCATAAAAGACAGATTCAATTTTGCTGTGCAGTTTATACAAGGGTATAAAGCATTGGCTAAAACCTATTACGGAAAAAGAGCTGGTTTAAAATCGCCTTATAATCAAGCCATGGCAAATTTATTACAATCTATGCCTTGTAATATGGATACCTTAACCTTTTCTATTGATTATGATGCTATTCAATTCACAAAAGGTAATTTACTCGAACCACAACCTGTAAATGTTATTGCAGACGATCCACTATCGGTAACGATTACATGGACCAATAATGCAACAGAACTTGTGGATCAAAATGACACCTTGGTTATATTGTATGCAGAAGATGGGAATACAAAAGCACAATCAACGGTTGTACAAACAACTGTAAAACGCTCCGAAGAATCATATGTACTCCAATTTCTACCCAAATATCAAGGAACAGATGTACATGTTTGGATGAGTTTTTTATCCGTCATAAAGCAAGACGCTGCACCATCTATTTACTTAGGTCAAGTCACTGTACTTTAATCACTTCCCCTCTACTTTTGGAGGGGATTTTTGTTTATATTATAATTTATTGTATATTAGACAAATACATCTTTACTACAACCATTTTCAATTTTAATTTTTAAGCGTATGAAAATTGAAGTATATGAAGAATATATCAAGTACCTGAACTTTTTTATTCATCGATATGGAGATGTAATCAAGAAAAATGAACCACAAGTCGAAGCAAAACAAGATATCCTAAACAAACAGTATATGCAAATGATTGAATATGCATTTGGCTTTATTCAAAAAATCAATTTGTTTGCGATACAAGATTATCAATCACAGATTTTGTTTATTCCGCAATTAATTTTTTACTTCAACGATGTCTGCGAATGTCCACGTCCTCCAACCTTATCAATAGATTTTAATGTTGACATAGAAGCACTTTACAAACTTTTAAAAAACAACACACAAATTACTTATAATCAAAACCAATATTTTCCTTTTCTTATTGATATTTCAGGTTTATCACACGGTTACCATCATCTAGCTGGTTTTGTTCACCGACACAAACAAAATCAATTTGCGTATTATTGTGTTTCGATCCAAGTCAAAAGTCAAGAATTGAAAGGAAACTGGAAAAAGTTTTATCATATTCCCATTCAAAAACTCAAATTAATTTACAAAGAATGCCTGCAAAAGAACCAAACACTTTATGCTTTTGCAGCAGATACCGAATTTACTTACTATGAAATTCAGAAAGGATTCAACTACTATTTCAATTGCTCCTTTACAGAATACGAACAAAAATTAAAAATGTTGAAAGCATTAGAATTGATTATGTTTACCAATGCTCCATTCAAAGACATTACCATTCAAAGTGGTTTCTCCACTTATACTACCTTAAAACGTACATTTGCGAAACACCAAATTCCTTTAAAAGAAATTCCTCGATTAATTATCTAAACTATCGAAGTACAGTCACCACTGTCTTCTCGATGTTCGATGAGTTTATAGGTTAACGGTCTTGGTATAAGTTTTACGCTTAACGTTTTACGTATTTTTTTTAGTTTTACGTGACACGTATTAAGTTCTACGTTTTTATTTTTATTCTTATTAATATTCAAATCCTTTTTTAACAAAGAATTTATAAACCGTCATTGCTGAAAAGTAGAGTTTCAATTCGGCGTAGTGAGCGATATGTTTACGTAATAAGTTTTACGTTTAACGTTTTACGTTTTCATCCTTTTTCAATATTCAAATCTACTTTTTATAACATTTGAAATTAAAAGGAGGAGCCATGGTATGGCTCAGGTAATTCAACTAACTAAATTATCTCCATAAAGTTGGCAACTCGCTTCACTCAGACACTCCAAACTTTTTTATTCCAATAATTTAGAGTTGAATTGCATTTCGATTCTAAATCGTCGGATTTTTCTAATTCTTTTTCAATATTCAAATCCACTTTTTATAACATTTGAGATTAAAAATTCTTTAATGTCACTTTTTACTTGACTAAAAAGTAACCAAAAAGTCAAGGCCGTAAACCTCTCTACTAAAAAT
>NZ_DEVJ01000070.1:13840-16233 GCF_002362875.1 Empedobacter sp. UBA3239
GAGAGTTTTAATGCCGGTTTTTCATCTTTTTTCAATACTCAAATTCGTTTATAACAATGAATTATAAACTGTCATTGCTGAAAAGTCGAGATTGCTTTAAATAAGAATTTTAAAGCCGACATACGATTTGCAGACGAGCTTCAATCCATTGAAACAAGCGTAAAAAAGATTAGTGAGCGTATGCGAATCATTTAATCTTTTTAGTGCGTGAGATGAGAATTGAACGTCGAAAATCGCAGTCTTGACGTTTTTGGTTCGTTTTTGCGTCAAGGAAAAAATGAATGTAAAATCCTTTTTATCACATGAGTATTAATCAAAGCTTATCATTTAGCTGTCATTCTGAGCCTGTCTCAGAATCGCATCCAATATATCATTTCGAGATATCGAGAAATCTTTTGTCACTTTTTTTCGTCAAAAAAACTAACGAAAAAAGACTTGTCTTTGATTTTCGACGGTCAAAATTAGTTTCAGCCATTGAATGTTTTAAATCATTTGCTACGCAAACAGTAAAACATTTTAACCATGACTTTCAACTTTTTGACACTCGTCTCCAAATCATATGACATTTTTATGATCCTTTTTCCAATATTTAAATACATAATACATTTCACAAATCTAAAATCTCAATTCTCCCATCTAAAATCAATCCTCTTTCTCAACCTTAGTCTTAATCTGAATACATAATACTTTATACATCACAACTACTACATTTTACAATTCTAAAATCTCAATACTAATATCTAACATCTACTATATACATCTTCTAAATCTGATTTTTAGAATCGAAAAATAAATATTATTCTTTAATCAATGCTAAATTATCACTCTTTAATTTTATTTTCAACCAGTTATGCAATAGATTTTCATCAATTTCTTGTTCTGAATGATATATCACTATTGGTTTTGCTTTTAAACTATCACTATAATGTTGAATAATCCCAAAATAAACATAACGTATTGAAGGAAACAAGGATTTTATTTCACGTTCAGTAGTAGCATCTCCAATTTTTTTTTGTTCTATTTGTGTTTTTAATTGTTGTATTTGTAAATCTTTTTCTGTTACGTTTAGCTGATTTTTATTTATTTCACTTAATATTTCTTGTTTTAAATCACTATTATTTTGTCGAACAACTAAAGTTGTATTCTCTAAACCAAAATCCGCTAGCTTATTATTAAATTCTTTTATTTGTAAACTATCATATTTCTCTGTTAAAAATGCAAGTTCAATACGTTTTGGATTTGATCTAAAGTTTACATTTTTATAAATAATAGTTTTACCTTTCAACTGAAACTCTTTTTGGATAAATGTATTTACGTTTTGTGTATATCTTTTTTCTTGTAATAGATTATAGGCTAGATAGAAACTAGGTAAAATTAATAAAGACATCAAAACAGTTATAGTTAGTCGTACTTTTTTGTCTAGTGCAGGGTTTTGGGTTTGTATTGGCTTATATTTCAAATATTTCAATACCAAAAATGTAGATAAGGCAATAAAAAAACAATTTATACTATATAAATATAATGCACCCGCTAAAAACTTAAAGTTGAGAGTTGCTAAACCAAAACCTGCTGTACACAATGGTGGCATTAATGCAGTAGCTATTGCTACCCCTGGTATTGGGTTACCTTTCTCAATTCTTGTTATTGATATAGCTCCTACGACACCTCCAAAAAAAGCAATTAGGACATCATAAATTGTAGGCGATGTTCTGGCTAATATTTCTGACTCTACTTCTTTAAATGGGCTTAAATAAAAATATAAACACGAAACTACCAATCCAGCTAATGTTGCAATAAACAAATTCTTAGTAGATCGCTTTAATAGGGTAAAATCATAAGTTGCTAATGCAAAACCAGAACCTACAATTGGTCCCATTAAAGGTGAAATTAACATAGCTCCTATAATAACTGCTGTTGAATTAACATTTAAACCTATTGAAGCTATCAAAATAGCACATGCTAAAATCCATAAATTTGCTCCTTTAAATGAGATATTACTTTGTACATCCTCTTTGACCTTATTCTTATCTTCTTCTCCAATATGTAGATTGAGCAATTTGTATATTCTATTCATAGACATTTTATTGATATTAATTGTCGTACTTCATCACTACGTAGGCATTAAATATAATTATTTTAGTTTTGATTTTAGTATTTAATAAGGTGTTTTTACTTTAAATGAACATAAAGTCTATTTAGATTATAAAATTTTTCTCATTCCCCTAATTTTGATTTAGATCGGGATCATTAGTATAGCTTAAAAGTTGATAGAACTCTTTTTTTATCAGTTAAATGAGATGGTTCAATTTTTCCATTTAACCAAGGTCTTCATACTTTTATAAATCGGTGTCTCATTCTTAAATCTTAAACATACCAATGAAATTTTGATTGAA
>NZ_DEVJ01000055.1:0-15541 GCF_002362875.1 Empedobacter sp. UBA3239
TTGGTGAGGCATAAGAGGAAATAAATCATTTCTAATGTTTTATTTATAATTTATTACATTTTATCCAACTTTAATAAAATCTCAAAATAATGGAAACAAATTTTTATATTATAAACATGCATAAAATACTTTATCTGGCTAGAAATTTACATGAAAAAGGTTACAATAATTTGAGAGTTATACCCTCATTGTCATCGTCAGGAATGTATTGGAGATGTATATTTCTAGTTGATGTGAATGGAAAAAGAAACAATCTTAATATAACAAATTGGATTCAAGAATTTTATGATGTTAATCTTAAAGAAATAGATCTTGATGAATTAACGAGATTATTTATTTCAGAAGAAAAAGAATTTCTAAAAAATGCTAAAAGCGAAAATAATGAATATGTTGAATGGTTTAAAAATGTACTTGAAAAAGTAAAAAAAGATGAGTTACCATATGCTTTTTCAGATTTTTATTCATCAACTCATTATTGGAAAACTTCAATCGGAAATAAAATCAAAATTATTCCTGGAGAAGAAAAGTATAATTTTTAAACTAATAAATCAACTTCTAAAAATTCATTGTAACGATAAAATCCAATGATGATTCAGTTTTTCAATAGTATTTGAATCAAAATCTGAACACGTACAAAACGTGACATCAGCATAAACTTGACACATAAATTTAAGTTTTTATAAATATACCTTCTTCTTAATAGATGCAAATCAATCTAAAAAAACAATTCTAAATTCTAAATTCTAAATTTCAAAAATAGACCTTACAAAGGCAATTCGTTCAATAATTTCTTCTGGGTTCTCCAATTTGGGAAATATTGATCCAATAATAATATAAATCGTTTATTATGATGTCGTTCTAACAAATGGGTTAATTCATGTACCACAATATATTCAATACACTCTAAAGGTTTTTTAGCCAATTCTATATTAAACCAAACACGCTGATTACTTGTAGCACAACTTCCCCATTTGGTTTTCATGTAACGAATTTTAAATGTCGGTACTTCTATACTCATTTGTCTGGCATAGACTTCAACCATTAGCAGCAACCGCTTTCTCAATTCTTTTCTATAAAATGCATACAACTGCTTTTCTAAAGATGCCTTATCATTAATATTTTTAGAATATAATACAAGATATTTACCTTCAATCTCTACCTTGCTTTTATTGGATTCTACTAATTTCAGCAAATATCTAGATCCTAAAAAAAAATGGCTTTCTTGATTTTTGAAAACTCTAGGCTCTTCCCTTTTTTGCTCCAAAAACTTGCGTTGCTCCTTCTTAATCCAAGCCAATTTCGTAGCGGCATAAATTTTCACCTTCTCCAAATCATAAAATTGAGGAGAAGAAATGGTAACATTTCCCTTTGGAGGATGAACACTCAAATGAAGATTTTTTATATCCTTGAACGTTACATCAATCTCCACTGTGCCTATCTTTATACGTTCCGTCATTGGTTAATACTCGTCTTTATGTGCTTCTATAATTTTATAAACTTCATCTACTTTTGTAAGATCATTTACTACTTTATAAATTGCTCCTTTTAAAACTTTTTGCTTTTGTACATTCTCCCTAAAACCTTCTTGTTTTGCATACTGAATGGTTTCTTCACATAGCAAAGCTAAACTTTCATCTCCCAAAGTATGATACAGAGCTACTTTTCCTTTCGTATTCAATGAAACTGGGATATCATCCTTTTTACCTTGATTGACTTGTCTGATTAAATTAGCCATCTCAATCAAATACTCTTGATAAGAAATTGTTTCTGCTTTTCTTCTTTCAATTAGTTCTTGTAAAAGTATAGACATTTGATCGAAATACTTTGGGTCTAATAAATGTTCTTCAACGATTTTACTACGAACATTGTTTTCAATAGTTTCCGCAACAGCATCTTTATTCCCTTTAATTCCTTTCGGTAACGAATCTATAGCTTCATTCATATTCGTCTCCATCAAATCTAATAAAGAGATATCATCAAATGGAGACACCTTTTCAGATTCCTCCGCTTTAATATACGTATCAATCAAAAAACGCATATCGGCTTCATAAGCTTTCAAATCAATCGTTTCACCCGATGCTATTCTTATCACTTCACGTAAGGCTAAATAATCCTCCATCTTTTTATGGAAACCTTGAATTTCAGCTTCTGTGAATTTTGTATTTACAAAATCGGCTTTTAGATTTGTATATGCGCGTATATACTCAACAATTGCTTTGTATAAGGCCATACGCTTGTATTCATTCGATTTTAATTCATCTGCATTTTCGGTATTTCCACAGAAATAATGAATATAATCGATGTCTGCTTTTGGATGTGCAACAGGTTCACAAATGGCTTCTACCGTTTCTTTTGCCGTCATCAAACGGTCAATCGCAATTTTTAAACGATCTTTCATACTAATTTCGACCTCGTCTTGCGTAAAACCTTCGCTATCCAATTCTGATGTATAAACATTGATGGCATCCGTCACATTACCAAACAATTCCATATAATCTACAATATACCCATAATCTTTATCATCCGTATCCAAACGATTCACCCTACAAATAGCTTGAAACAAGGTATGATCTTGCATCTTTTTATCGATGTAAATGTAGGAACATGGTGGCGCATCAAAACCTGTTAATAATTTAGAAACCACAATTAGTAATTTCATTTTTGCAGGTTCTTTTCTAAATCGTTCTTTACTTTCAGATTCGTAGGTTTCTGTTTTAGATTTATTCCCAGAACTTTGCACTTCTTTTAGAAGTTCAGTATAGGTATTAAAAATATATTCTTTATCAGTTTCGGTATCTGCTCCTGTATCTTCTTTCGATACATCACCCGTATGTGGATTGTACGATGTGATAATCGCACATTTATTCTTTAATTCAGTTTGTAAGAACAAATTGTAATACTTGCAAGCCTCATAAATACTTGATGCGACCAAAATAGCATTTCCCATTTGAGAACGCAGACGTGGTTTGGTTTGAAAATCAAAAATAATATCGGCTACAATCTTCTCCATGCGGCTTTTAGAACTCAATACATTCTGCATGGTTCCCCATTTCTTCTTTAGCTCGTTTCTTTGGAAATCATTCAAGCCAGCAGTTTTGGATTCAAACCATTGATCGATTTTCGCTTGTGAAGTCAAATTCTGTTCGATGCTTCTTCCCTCGTACATCAAATCTTTTACCACGCCATCTTCAACCGCTTCGTTGAATTTATAGGTATGAATGTATCTTCCAAAAACATCCATCGTTGTTTTCTTGTCTTCTTTCAACAACGGCGTACCTGTAAAACCAATGAAAACTGCATTTTGCAATACTGCTTTCATAACTTGGTTTAACTTACCACTTTGCGTACGGTGACATTCATCGATAAACACAAAGATTTCACCTTGTGTTTTTACGGGATTATCTTGCAATTCTTTGATAAAAGCATCAAAATCGGTTTCGGTTTTATTGCCAAATTTATGAATCAACGAGCACACCAATCGTGGGCGTGGCGAAGTCAAGAAATGCATCAGCTCTTTACCAGAGCGTGTTTTGGCAATATCTGTTTCTCCAACATCATTGAACACACGTTCTATTTGATCGTCTAGCTCGGTTCTATCGGTTAAAATAACAATGCGTGAGTTTGGAATATTTTCCAAAATCCACTTTCCTAACATCACCATCATCAAAGATTTACCAGAACCTTGTGTATGCCAAATAATTCCTCCTTCTCTTCGTTGTATAAAAGGTTGTGCCGATTTTAATGCAAAATATTGGTGAGGGCGTGGTAATTTTTTTACCCCTGCATCAAACACAACTCCATTGTAGATTATATCCAAAAAACGATCTTTAACACATAGTTTTTTCAGATATTTATCCAATTTATAATCTTTATTTTCTTGTTCATCTTCTTTCCAAGATAGAAAATATTTAGCAGGAGTTTCTATAGTACCATACTTCAAACCTTGGGTGTTGTTACCCGCAAAAAGAAATTGAACGGTACTGTAAAACCAATCGTTAAATAATTCTTTTTGGTTAGAAATCGTTTGGTTTACACTTTCTGCAATATCCGTTGTACCACGTTTCAATTCCAAAACACCCAATGCAATACCATTTACATACAAAACAATATCGGGACGACGGGTATTTTGCCCTTTTGCTAAACTTACTTCTTCGGCTATACCAAACTCATTTTTCGCTGAATTATTCCAATCTATCGGGAAAATGGTTTCAAAATTCTCTCCCAATTCTGGGCGTGCTTTTACACCATAACGAAGTAATGAATACATCGCCTTGTTACGATCGTACAAAGATCCTGCATTGGTATTGGCCGCATCGTACACTTCCTTCACGGCTTTATTGGCCAAAGTTTCGGAATAACCACGTTGCAAAAGATTCTCTTTCAATAACTCCTGTTCTACATTGCTATTGTGTTCACGTTTTTCCCAATTACCATAATAGGTATAACCCAATTGTTCTTGGAACAATTGAATGATTCTATTTTGTGTGATGCGTTCTCTTTGGTTAATCATTTTTTTTCAAATTATTAAGTTCGGAACATAAATCATTTAATTCGATTTCTATATCTTCAAATAAAACCGATTTAAATAAATGTTTGTGATTTTGGTCAAAAACAAAATTCAATTTACTCAAATTAATATCAGAATTTCTATACTCTTTTTCATCTGTATTATGGTAAAAACATAGCTCAAATTCTTCTTTACTTTTAGAGTATCTTACATCTAATCGATACTCTTTTTCATTTAAACTAAAATCACCTAAATAAAATCCAGGATGTCCATCGGTATTTTTTTCTTCAAAATACCAAAATTTAGTAAATGGGTAATATTTCTCTGGAGCAATTCGATTATCTTCTGCAGCAGCCTCATTTTTATTATCAAGAAAAAAACAATATGTTCTTAATTCAACGTGATAAGCATAAATTGGAAATCCTTTCAATAGACGTATGTCATTATCAGATTCCTTCCTTATCGCAGTTTCTTTACAATAGTCAATTGCTTTAGGATATTTCAGAAATAAATATTTAAAATCAGATTCTTTTAAGTTTTCTATATTTAAGTGATTACTAATATAATTTTCTAAAAGCTCGACTGTGATGTCTTTTCCTTCTAGCTTGTCTATCGATTTTTTAAGAACCTTAATTTTATCACCTTTAAAAAACAGTCTCCAGTTTTCATTTTTGGTTCTCAATCCTCCTAAAGACCCACTACAGAAAATGTAATCAGCCTTATAATATGGTAGATAAAAACCTTGACATAAAAGGAATCGCTCTAATATCTTATTTGAATGCTGTCTTATTTCTTTATTGTATAAAATGGAGACAGCTTGACTGTATTTAATAAAATCCTCTAATACATAGTTGCTTGATTCATCCTTAGAGAAATCTAATAAAAATTTAATTTGCCCGAAAAGATATGGATGATTTTCAGCTTCAATTATTGGCTCTTGCCAATCATTATCGCCTAATAAATCCAATTTAATTTTCTCTTCTTCAAATTGAGGATTTTCAAAAAATACATTTTCAACCTCATTCCTAAGTATAGCTTGACCAATGTTAAATTTGTAAGGTTCAAGATTTTTAAGCTGTTTTAAAGCACTATTATAATTCTCTGGACTCTGTATATAGGTGTTATATACAGTATTCCTTGTATAACGCAACCATTGTTTTAAGGCATCATTTGAGTAATTGGAATGTTCTCTATCATTTATAAAAATGATAAAAGCATAGTAAAATACTGTATTCCATAATGACGGTGTAAAAGTACTGTCTTTTAAAAACAAATCTGATATATCGGTGTCAATAAATGGTTTACAGATTATTTGCCCAAGTCCTAATTCCTTATAATTATTGTCTTTTTCTAAAAATAGTAATGAATTAAACGTCTTTTCAATAAATCGAAGTGTATCTTCATTAAACAAGAAAAATTCTTTTTCTTCACCATCTTTTTCCCATTTTATTATAAAATTTTCTAGAGGAATATAAGATATTTTCTTGTTATCATAGATTTCAGTATTTCTGATTTGACTATATAAATCTTTAAAATTGTCAAAAGGAATCTCTGTATTATTCGATAGACAATACATAAGAGCCAAATTCTTGATGTAATTATAGTAATAATCATCTAGTGCATTAAAATCTACATTTACTTTACGCCAGAAATAGTTTAACCAATCTGTATCTAATCTTTTCCAAAACGACTCAAACCAATTTGAATCTATTGTATTATTATGTTTTTCTTGTAACCAAGATTTAAAATGTTCATAGTCTGACAATTGTTTCCCTCTGGAATTCATTTTCACATATAACTCATCCGTTTGATTTAATGAATCTAAGTCCATAAAATCAAATTTAAAAGGAAGATTTTCTAAATCCTGACTAGTAAAATCAAAACCTGAATGAGAATCAAATTCTTTTTCTATTGATAATAGCATTTCTAACATTCCGCTTACAGTAGCATCCTTATTCCATTTTTTTAAATAGAAACTAGAATTAGTAATAAGCTCTTTAATATTTGATTTAGGATTATTCTTTAGCTTTTCCCTCAAAATATTAATTGTAGCAACTTCTGTTAGTTCATTACAAAAAGCTAATGCAGATTTTCTATTCGTGTATTTAAAATGCTGTAACCAATCTAAACTACTCGTTTTTGCTCCTTTAAAATATAAATACCAATAAAGAATATATAACGTAGTAAGCCTTTGCTGTCCGTCTAATGGTATAAATTTCAGAATAGTTTGACTGGAATTATCCGTTGTAACTTCTTCAATATTGGCATTAATTTTTAATTCTAAATTATTAGCATAAAACTTAACAGCTTCTAGTATAGAATTTACTGCTTCTCGATTTAATACTTTGCGTCTTAAATTTTCCTTTCCATCAATTTTACCATAAACAAAACCTAAGTGTATTTCTCGATTATCTATAATAGATTTTACAAGATCTCTTACGAAACGTTTTCTAATTGATTTTACTTTCTCTGTTTTTCTGCCTTGTGCATATTCTCTTTGTATTATCGGAACCTCAACAACATGCTCACTGATAATGTCATGAAATGATTTAGTTAAATTCATCTTGTTCCAATTTTAAAAAATTTGTAATCGTACTTTTTACCATTTTTAAATACAATTCTCTATCTCTAATACTCCAATAATCAATTTGAAATGCACTTGAATTTGTTGATTTTTTTAGAAAAACATTTTTTGTTCCTATAGGTATATATGCATCCGCATCTATTTTAATCTCCTTATCTAATTCAAGAATAATATCTCTTTTTCTTCTGAATGGCTTTTTGCCCACTTTGATATTAGTTGATTGGTCTAACAGACATAAATTATTGAAATCATCAACATTAAAAAATTCAACAATTTTATCATTGATTTCTTTAATTTTCCTTTTACAATCTCCTTTTTTATTTTCTGTTATTAGCAACTTTAATTCTTTAAGCAACTCCAAAATAATGCTCTTATTTTCCTGATTTATATCTTCAACCGTTGATAGATTTATTAAATTTTGAATATCCAAATAGAAGTTATTGAATTCCTCAAAAGAATCTAATCCATCATCATTTTTTGCAAGGATATGTTCGATATTCCAGCTCTTAGTTTCATAAAATCGATAAAATGGGAAGAAGGTTTCTAAATCTTCAGTTTCTGTAAGGGCAATATTGTAAAGAAAAAGCATTTTGAATACAGTACTATCATTGTATTTTATTTTTTCAAGGTCATATTTTTCCTTAGAAAACTCATCAGATATAAGACCTCTTAATTTATTTCTAAATACTTTTTTAGTACTAGAATTGTTAGCTATTTCTAAAACCTTAGATATATTAAAATCTGTCAAATGAATAATAGTACCTATTAAATGGTACGATGTACGGTCAAAAAACCATTCTTCTAAATTATTGTATAGTTGCGTGATATTAGCCCAATCTGGTTTACAAGATTCTACATTATTTTTAAATGCGTTTTCAAACTTTCGGTAGTTGTAAAATTTATCTTCATTTTTCCCAAAACCGTTATGTAACTGAAACAGTAAGTTTATCTTATTGGCTAGATTTTCATCATTTTTGTTACTCGTAACAAATTGCCAAAACTTCTGGTCGCTCATTTGATGTTCAATAAGATTCCAATCGTCTGCAAATTGATTCTCTTCATACTGACGTTGTACCGCATTGGGCGTTTTAGCAATATCTAATACAAATAAAGCTTTAATTAATTCGGCTTGTTCAAGTTCAATTTTACCTTCATTAAAATTGATAAACTTTTCTATAATTTGTTTGTCATCAGAAGCATCGTCTTCAACATACCAAATTACTTTCGTTTGGTTATATAGTTTATGCTTAAATATCTCTATTGCTTCTGCATCTAATTGACTGAACCAATTGCTAATAACAACATAATTTTTGTAGAAATAGAAATTATCTACCGTATTGATTTCTGGAGAATCAACTATAATATTTTCTTTCCAAAAGTTAAATATTAAGCTATCTATTTCTCCAAAACTATCTATTCCTGCTGGAATAATAAATGTAGGAATTGGTAATGTAGGAATACGCTCTATGAATGAATTAATACCATTATCTTCTGTATTTCTGGTAGTATATAATAGTTGATAGCTTTTAGACTTAAAATACATTAGAATTAACGATATGGTAGTCGTTCTTTGTTGTCCGTCAATTAATTCATACGTTGTATCGTCAATTTTTCTTATAACTAAAGGTTGTAAGCAATAAAACGACTGAAACTCTGGCGTAAACTCATCTATATCCGTAAGAAGGCTATAGACTTGGGAAGTATCCCATCTATAGCCTCTTTGGTAAGCATCTATTCTAAAATTGAAGTCTAATAACTCTTCTATCGATTTTAAATTTTCATTCATTATACAGTTGTGTTTACACTAATCGTATTCTACCTGTAAGTAGCTTTTGCATTAAGCCTTGTTTTATTTGTTTGGCTTTTGCCAATTTTTGTTCTAAAGCTTCTATTTCTGCATCCATATCCGATAATATCGTTGCTATACGCTCTTGCTCGGAAAGGGAGGGAATTTTATATTCTAAATTTTCAATATCACTATGTGATAAATGCTTTACTGTTGTACTTCCTGTTGATTCCTCAATTTCTTTTAATTTATCAATCAAAGAATAAGCTAAATATTGAATCGAAATTTCTTTTAATTTCAAAACTCTTCCAACTCGTTGATTTAATAGTGCTTTACCTTTTTTCCATAGTACTGGTTCAAAATCACCATCCATACCTATCAATAAATCCTCGTTATTTACAATGAAATCCTTCTTAAATTCTCCAGAATAATAGAATATTGAATCGTCACTTCTTAAATCTCTATTCTTGATTAATCTTTCACCAATCATTTTAGTATTAAAGAATTCAGATGAAAAAGGAAAACCAGTTTGAAACTTAACATAATCCCCCAACTTCTTCACTTCCCAATCCTCTTGAGGTGTCAGCAAGG
Organism: Empedobacter sp. UBA3239; assembly: GCF_002362875.1. Classification (NCBI taxonomy): domain Bacteria; kingdom Pseudomonadati; phylum Bacteroidota; class Flavobacteriia; order Flavobacteriales; family Weeksellaceae; genus Empedobacter; species Empedobacter sp. UBA3239. The sequence continues at coordinate 9,469 of NZ_DEVJ01000055.1, forward strand.
TTTGCATAGCGCCTTGTTTAATGAGGCGTTTTTTGGCGATAAGTTGTTCTAAACTTTCTATCCACGCATCGGCATCACTCAAAGCTTTCGCAATTGCTTCTTGCTCCGCTAAGGGGGGAAGGGGGATAATAATTTTATCAAAATCAGCTTTACCTAAATTTGGCTGTGCACCAGAATTTACTAATTCTTTAACTGTTTTTTGAACTAAAAATGATTGTAAAATATGATAAATGAAATTATTATCTACACCTTCTTTACCATTAAATAATCCTACTCGATAGTTCTGTAAACATCTTTCATTATAATCTACTTTACTTACTTTACCTAATGTAGCTCCAGTTAAAGCCATTACTACATCACCTTTAAATAACTGTATTGACTTGAATTTTTCAAAAATATCTTCTGAAACAAATGTGAATTTATTTACATCTATACCTCCTGAATCTTTCAGTGTACCAATTTTTATTACTGGTACTCCAGATGATGAAAAATGATGCTCTAAAAATTGAAAACCATGTCTAAGTTTAACAAAATTAGAAAATACACCGTAATCCCAAACCTCGGGAATCACGCCAATTTCGGTTTGTTTGTAGCCTTGCTTTACCATATCCATCCCATTTTTTCAAGGTGAGACTTTACTTTCCCTTCGACTTCGCTCAGGGAACGTTGCAGTTCTGGTAAAGTTGTAGCGTAGCGTTCTGCCAGTTCCTTAATGCGTTGGGTTAGGTTTTGGCTAATGCGTTCTTGCTCTTGCGTCAAGGCATTTTGCAAATAGGCTTGCCATTTGTTTTCCAATACCAAAGTCTTAATATCGGCTTCACTCAATGCAGGGTATTTTGCCAATACAGCTTGTTCTAAGTCGGCATTTAGCTTTTTAATTGCGGCATTGGCTTTTTTAATGGAAATGTCTAAGGCTACGTATTCTTCTAATACATCAAAACTACTTTTAGTCTCATAAACCGCTTCTGGTTCTGCTACCATTGCGTATTCGTGTTTCGCAGCAGCTTTTGCCTTTTTGGTAGGTTGTAATTGTTTCAAAAGTTTTCCTACTTCGGTCGCATTAATCTTTTCCAAATCGGCAAACAAACCGTCTTCACTACTTTGTTCTTCTTCTACCTCCGTCATACGCGCTTGTGCCGTTTCTACCTTCGCTTCTTCGGCACGTATCGCCGCTTGTAGCTCTTGGAAATACACCTCAATCAACAATTGTGGCGATAGCATACGACCTTCAATCCCTGCCAAACCAGCCACTTCTTTATCGCCTTTGGTTTTGCCATTCTTGTCGGTTTTCCCTTTTATCACCAAACGTTGGTACTCGTTGCCCGCTTTCCAGCCGTCCATTCGGATGCTGTACACATCGTCTTGCATCGTTTCGTTCCAATAGGTCATCAAATGCTGATACATATCGTAGGCTTCTAATAAGGGGTTACTTTTAAACGCTTCCAATATCGACTGACTCGCTTGCTGTATAATGGCTTTGGTATCAGCACCTTGGTCGAGGTTTTGCCAAGTGGCTTTTTGCGTTGCCAACCATTGCGCAAAGGTTTGGTTCACTTGCTCGTTAAAGGCTACAAATTCGGCATGCGCATAAATCGTCGCTTTCAATTCCGTAGTCGGAACAGAAAGTTCATAAAAACCATCACGCACCGCGGTAAACAAATCTTTCTTCACTTGCGGAAACACCTTCCAGTAATTTTCTAAGGCATCAATATCCGCTTGCGGAATGCCCCCTTTCAGGTGTGCTTCTATGTTTTGTATATCTTCGGCTTCCTGCGTATCGATATAGCGCGGAATGTTCAAGTTGTAATCGTTCTTCGGGTCGGCTATTTCCGTCATCGACACCATACGGCTGTATTTTGGCACTTCTTGTTCTGCCGCAAACACATCCGTAATCTTACGAATATCTTGCTCGCGCAAACGGTTTTTATTGCCATCTTTCACAAAGCCTTTGCTCGCATCGATCATAAAAATCCCTTTGCGGTGCTCGGCATGTTCCTTATCCAACACAATGATACAAGCTGGAATACCCGTACCGTAAAACAAGTTGGCAGGTAAACCAATAATCCCTTTGATGTAGCCTTTCTTCAAGATATTTTTACGGATTTCGCCCTCGGCATTCCCACGGAACAAAACCCCGTGTGGCAATACTACCGCCGCTTTACCTGTCGATTTTAAGGATTGAATGATGTGCAATAAAAAGGCATAATCGCCATTCTTTTCTGGTGGTACACCCAACGCAAAACGGTTGAACTCGTCTGCCTCTACATTCACACCATTGCTCCAGCTTTTTAAGGAGAACGGAGGATTGGCTACCACATAGTCAAATTGCTTCAATCTCCCATCGGCTTCTTTGTAAGCCGGACGCGTCAAGGTATTATCTGCCACAATCTCCGCCGTAGGGCTATTGTGCAAAATCATATTCATACGGGCCAAGTTGGCCGTCGTCGTTTCTTTTTCTTGTCCGTAAAGCGTTATGTCCTTACCCGATTCATTGGCTACTTTTAATAATAGCGATCCCGATCCACAAGTTGGGTCATACGCCGTCGTTTGATTCGTGGCATTATTCGGATGAATCCCAATTACCTTTGCCAACACACGAGATACCTCCGCAGGTGTATAGAATTGCCCTTTGGATTTACCGGATTCCGTCGCGAAGTGGCGCATCAAAAACTCGTAAGCATCCCCCAAAATATCATCACCTTCGGCTGAGTTCGCCGAGAAATCCAAGGCATCGTCATTGAAGATACGCACCAAGTTAGATACTGTATCCACTAAATCTTTTCCCTTACCTAATTTACTTTCATCGTTAAAATCTGGGAATTCGTTCAGCTTGTTGGCTTCTTTAATTGGATTTAAGATGTTTTTATTAATCTTATCTCCAATCTCCGCATTTCCAATCAAAGCAACCATATCATCAAAGGTCGCACCTTCAGGAACCGTAATGGCCCCAAACGGATCGTTTTTGTATTTGTCAGAAATGTACTTCACGAACAACATCGTTAGTACATAATCTTTGTATTGAGAGGCGTCCATACCGCCACGTAATTCGTCACAAGATGCCCAAAGTGAGCTATATAATTCAGATTTCTTAATTGCCATAATCTTTATAAAAAATTGCTGTAAATTACTAATAAAGTACCAATAAACATCTAACAAATCTCATAAAAATAGAAACCTCATAAGATTTATTGATTTTTAAAAATCTACTCCTTCGGAATCTCCACGAACACAGCACCAATATATTCTTCTTTATACCCTTTTACTGTCATCATGTGTATAAATGGAAGTAAATCCAACTCAATTGAACTTCCATTAAAAGTTTCTTCTTTCAAATCTAAATTACCATTATAACTCAGGGTTTCTTTCACTTTTTTTAATTGTTCATCAGACAATTCAATTGTAATTATAGGCATATTTTCTTGTTTTTAATTTATATTACAAAGGTCATAAACCATCCCGCCAAAACATGTCTTTTAGATATTTTTATAATTATTTTTTAGACTATCGTAATCTGATAGTTGTGTAGTCATAGGTTTGCTTCATAATAAAATAAAGCAAATTGTTATGAAATTAAAAATCCATTACGAAGTCGAAACACTATTCGATCAAGAAACAAAAAAAGTAACAATCAATTCGTTTTATAACGATGATCCGATTGTTGCTCGCGAAGAAGCTTTTTCGTTTTTAAGAAATTATATCAATGTTCTGAAAGAAGAAAATCAAGTAGAAGTTGAAACTAAATATTCGGCACCACGAAATCATGCCCAATTTAGATTTGATAGTCGCACCAAAAATTTCGATCATAATTTGAGTACATATTTTGTAAGTCAATTAGTGTTTAAAGACTCAAAATTAAATAAGGGGTTAAAGATATATTTTGTCGTAGATGAAACTTTTTATACAGGTGAGGATTTTATTGATGAACATGAGCGCAATTTAGTTTTTCAGTTAGGAAATCAAACCGAAAATTCTTTAATCGAATAAATCTAATTGATTCTGAATTTCTTCATTTTTTATTTTACGATGCGATGCATTGTACACACATTTTCCATCTTTTATAATTAGGATTTGCGGTGATTCGTGCTGAACATTGTATCGTCGTTCAATCTCATTAGAGAGTGGTCTATACGTTAATAAATCTAAATAATTCAGTTCAAAATCGCTTTCTTTTACAATATCCCAAATAATATCACATAACCCACAAGTTGTACTGTGTTTATAAATAATTTTTGGTTGATTAAAAGATGCTTGATCAATTTGATTTAAATGATCTAAAGTTGTAATATCTATTTTTTTCATTTTTGATTCTATTATTTCGCTTCTAAAATTACGTTGAAAAGAAGGAATAACCTATTCTATTTTCCTTATAGGATAAATTATAAAAAATGTGTTAAGGAAATCTTCTCGTTCAGTTTTTTCAATCTATAACTATTTTTAATTTCTTCAATCGACGCTGATAATTTTGTAAATAATTACGTTTTAACTTATCAGATAAAAACGATTTATTGATTAAATCTACCACTTGATCTTCCTTAGAAGATAGATTTTGAAGAACTTTAGCAATAGATTTTTCTGTCATTTCTGCATTCTCACCTAACAAAAATAATTGGTCGATTATTTTACCTTTTGAGATAGATTTCGGTAATAAACCATCTTTTAAAGCAAAATCAGCATCCTCGATATGAATTTTGGTATTCAGTAAATCATATGCTGGACTTAATTTAAAATCTCCTTGCTGAGTTTCTATTAAAGAAAAATTCTTTAAATGAGCATCTCCATTTGAAAACAGATAATTGAAAAGGATTAAAGTAAATAACTTTGGAGTTTCTACTTTCCAAGCTGGAACATATTTTTTTAAAGCATCAAACAATTCTAAGTAATTACCTTCGTATTTATATTGTTCTCCATCTGTTGCTGGTGATTTTCCTAATAGTGATGCAAAATCTTCTACGGCTAATTTTTCACCATTTTCATTGTAATCAAATCGTTTAGTAAGGTATGCTGGACTTCCATCTTTAAAAAAAACTAACGCATTTTCTGCTGTTTCAATTTTAAAAATTTGTTTAGCAATTTGCATCGTCAAATGTTCGTTAGCTGGTGCAAATTCACTGTTTTTAGGTAAATCAGAAATCGGTTTCAGTATATATTGACCGCTTTCCTTTTCATTCGTTAATCGTAATTCATTTCCATCAAGAATTAAAGAATATTTCTCTTGAAATCCCGAAATAGAAATATGTGTTTGATTTTGGTTAAAACTACTTTTATCCTTACGATCAGTTGGCGAAGTATAATTTAAAAATGGACTTACCTTTTTACCATTAAACATTTTCTTTAGAACAACAGGACTGTACGCATTAAAATTTTCTTTTAAAGAACCGGGACAATTAATTAATTCTAATTTCATTTTACACTCTTTCTATTGTTACTGCACCAATTGTATCTATTTTAGATGCTTTCAATAATATTCCAAAAGCATCATCTTCATCAATCTTATATGTTTTACAAATCATACGTTTATTTACCCCTTCTGGTAATAAATGATAGAAAAAAGGAAACAAAGTTTCAGAATCAAACTCTTTTTGATTTTTAGGCAACGTTAAACTTATAGAAGGCTTAGAATCATCATTTAACCAATCTTCATTATAGATAAAATGAAAGCGACCATTATCCAATTGCGTTAGAACTCCTGCCCTTTCTCCTTTATATAAAATTTGAGCAATTCTCATGATTCAATTATTTTAACCTCTAATTTAATTTCTAATCCTAAGGCATCACACAACTTTTGAAGCGTTTCTAAAGTTGGATTACCTTTACCACTTTCAAATTGTTTTAATGTACGTAAACCTACACCCGAAATATCTGCTAATGATTCTTGTGTAATATCTAAAACTTTACGACGTTCTTTTATCTGTTCGATTATTAATAGTGTCATTTATTGCACTTTTAATGTAAATTTAGAAAGAAATTAGATATAAAACAAGAAAAGTGCAATTAAATGCACTTTCTAAAGAGTGTTGCTCGTTTTTAGTCTAAAAGCATATAAATAGTGCAACATATTGCACTTAATAAATCT
>NZ_DEVJ01000079.1:0-15966 GCF_002362875.1 Empedobacter sp. UBA3239
AACTTTTGTCCCTGATCCAACTTTACCAGCTCCTCCAAAGGCTAAATTATACGAGCCAACTTTTAACAACGAATACTTTATTTGGAAACTAGAAAAAGACAGTTTATTAGCTGCAGAATCTCCTTATGAAATAGTTTTACAAGTCAATGATTACTCAGCTTTTATGAGAATAAATAGTTACCCAGAAGAAACTGAATATAAATCAAAAGTATCTGATAAAAATGGTGATATTATCGCTAGAACAATATTAATGCAGGCTAATAATTATGACGTTGAAATAAAAAATAATATTCTCGAACTGAAAAATCGGAAAACGAATGAAGTTACAAAATTTAAAATTATAAAAAAGAGTGGAAAAATTATACAGTTACAAGGTCTTAACTCTAAATTAATCTTTACAAAAGACGACAAATACGAATATTACGCTCCGCCTTCTTTGTAACTATAAAAAAATCCGATAACAAACTTCCTTCATTTGACTTGTTCTGAATTGATTAATAGTTGATTTTTCATTTCTTCATTAATATTAAAGATTGTTTTGTAGACATAGGAATTCTCTAATAGTTCAAAAGGATTATATATTACGATTAAATCACTCTTATTATTTTGTTTTATTACTACGAATATTTCTAAAATATCATTTTGAATATCAATAGAACCTTTATTAATGATTGAAATTATATCGACTAAAGAAATACTTTTATCTATAAAACTCTCATCATAAGAACAGCTTTTAACATGATAGATTTCAACATATTTAGATAAATCATTCATATCACAACTTTCAGTTAAAAGATTAAACCAACTATTCATAAAAATCAATTCTTGTTCAAATAAATATAACAAAAAAATCCCTCAGTATTTGAACTGAGGGATTATCTTTTTAAAATCTTAATCTTATACCATTTTTGGTTGTAAAGGCTTTTTTACGGAAAAGAAACAAAGTAAGTCCTCCAATAAAAATAGCCGAATCTGCGATATTAAATACAGGCTGAAAGAACTTATAATGTTGTCCGCCTATAATTGGAATCCAAGAAGGCCAATCGAACTCCACAATTGGGAAATAAAGCATATCTACGACACAGCCTGTAAACCAACCAGAATAACCAGCAAAGTTTGCTTGTGCGACACCTTGATATCCTACCCAATCCTGAAACATTTCATTGTAAGTAGTTCCTTTATCGAAAATAACGCCATAAAAAATTCCATCAAGTACATTCCCTATTGCACCTGCCAAAACAAGCGCAATCGGAATGATAAAGAAGTTATTATTTAGTTTTTTCGACCATGCATTAATATAGTAGATAATCATTCCGATTAAAGCAATTCGTAAAAGTGATAAAACTATTTTTCCTGTTTCTCCTCCGAAATGCATTCCATATGCCATTCCAGGATTTTCTACAAATGCTATTTTAAACCAACCCAAAACATCTACGTCTTCACCTAAAAAAAAGTGTGTTTTTACGTAAAATTTTGAAATTTGATCAATGATTAAAACCAAAATGGTAATGAGTACTACTTTTTTCAAAATACTTGATTAACGTTGCATATTTTTAGCTTCGATGCTTAATGTTGCATGCGGAACTAATTTCAAACGATCTTTGTTAATTAATTTTCCTGTTACACGGCAAATACCGTATGTTTTGTTCGAAATACGTAACAATGCATTTTTCAAGTCGCGGATAAATTTATCTTGACGTGCTGCTAATTGTGCATTTTGTTCTTTCGACATGGTTTCAGAACCTTCCTCAAACGCTTTGAAAGTTGGTGACGTATCGTCAGTACCATTGTTACTATCGTTTGTGTAAGCTTCTTTCAATAATTCATAATCTTTTATAGCCTGATCTAATTTCTCTTGAATTATTGCTCTAAACTCTTCCAACTCTGCATCAGAGTACCTTACTTTTTCATCTGTTGTTGCCATACGCTTACAGTTTTGTAATCGCAATTTGCGTCATCAATCCATTAATTTCAACCTCTGCTCCATTTGCAACTTGGTCTTGTAAAACAAGATCTTCAGCTAATGTTTCAGAACAAATGTAATCTTTGTTTTGCTCGACTGCATTTACGATTGATTCATCATTTTTTAAGTTAAGTATAATTTTGTCGGTTACTTCTAGTCCGGTTTCTTTACGTATATTTTGAATTCTATTTACCAATTCACGTGCAACACCTTCATTAATTAATACTTCAGTTAATTTTAAATCAAGTGCTACTGTCAATGTAGAATTAGAAGCAACAGTCCATCCTGGGATGTCTTTTGTAGCGATTTCAAAATCTTCTAAATCTAAAGTTAATGTTTTGTTGTCAATTAACAAATCTATTTTACCTGATTGCTCTAATTTAACAATTTCTTCATTCGTCAATTCTGCTGTAGCAGCCGAAATAGCTTTCATTTCTTTACCATATTTTGGACCTAAAGTCTTGAAATTAGGTTTAATAGATTTCACTAAAAGATTTGAAGCTTCTTCGTTTGTTAAAAGTTGTATTTCTTTAACGTTAACTTCTTGTTTCAATAATTCTGATACAGCTTCCAAATTAGCTTTCATCGTATCATTCAACACAGGAATCATTACTTTTTGTAATGGCTGACGTACTTTGTTATCACTCAATTTACGAAGTGATAAAATCATACTTGTCGCCGTTTGTGCTAAATGCGTTTGTTCTTCTAATTCTGCTTTAATTAAAGATTCCTCTACAACTGGGAAATCAGCTAAATGAACAGATTCTGCTGTATTTTTACCTGTAGCTGCGTTCAAATCTTTGTACAAACGATCCATGAAGAATGGTGCGATTGGCGAACCTAAAATTGAAACCGTTTCTAAAACTTTGTACAATGTTTGGTAAGCTGCAATTTTATCTTTCGAATAATCACCTCTCCAGAAACGTCTTCTTGATAGACGAACGTGCCAGTTTGATAAATTATCTATCACAAATTCTTGAATTGCACGAGCTGCTTTTGTTGGTTCATAATCTGTTAAAAATGCATCAACTTTTTTCGTTAATGTATTCAATTCAGAAATAATCCATTGATCTAATTCAGCTCTTTCATTTACAGGAATTTCTTCTTCTTCAAATGTAAATCCGTCCACATTCGCGTATAATGCGAAGAATGAATAGGTATTATATAATGTTCCGAAGAATTTACGACGAACTTCGTCAACTCCAGCAATATCAAATTTTAAGTTTTCCCAAGGTTGCGCATTTGCAATCATGTACCAACGTGTTGCATCAGGACCATAAGTTGCCAATGTATCGAATGGATCGACAGCATTCCCCAAACGTTTTGACATTTTTTGACCATTTTTGTCTAATACCAATCCGTTTGACATTACATTTTTATATGCTTTCGAATCAAAAACTAATGTTCCGATTGCGTGTAATGTATAGAACCAACCACGTGTTTGATCGACACCTTCTGCAATAAAATCAGCTGGATACATTGTTCCATTATCAATCAATTCTTTATTTTCGAATGGATAGTGAACTTGCGCATAAGGCATTGCTCCAGAATCAAACCAAACGTCAATCAAATCCGCTTCGCGTTTCATTGGTTTTCCTGATTCAGAAACTAATGTAATTTCATCTACTACATTTTTGTGTAAGTCGATTAAATCATAGTTTTCTTCTGTCATATTTCCAACTTCGAAATTTTGGAAAGGATTAGAAGTCATTACGCCTGTCGCAATTGATTTTTCAATTTCAGCAACTAATTCTTCTACGGAACCAATTACTGTAACTTCATCCCCTTCTTCAGTTCTCCATATTGGCAATGGAATTCCCCAATAACGAGAACGAGATAAATTCCAATCATTGGCATTTTCTAACCAGTTTCCGAAACGTCCTTCTCCAGTCGCTTTAGGCTTCCAATTGATTTCTTTATTCAATTCAACCATACGGTCTTTCACATCCGTTACCTTGATAAACCAAGAATCTAATGGATAATATAAAATAGGTTTGTCTGTTCTCCAACAATGTGGGTAACTGTGTTTATATTTCTCTACTTTGAAGGCTTTGTTTTGCTCTTTTAATAAAATCGCGATTTCTACATCAACCGATTTTTCAGGAGCAGTTCCATCATCGTAATATTCATTTTTTACATATTTACCTCCATAACCTTCTGGTAAATCAGCCACAAAACGACCTTGTAAATCTACTAAAGGAACAGCATTTCCATGCGTATCTAATACCAACATTGGTGGAACACCAGCTTCTTTTGCAACACGCGCATCATCCGCACCAAAAGTAGGCGCAGTATGTACGATACCTGTACCATCTTCTGTTGTTACGAAATCTCCAGGAATTACTTGGAAAGCATTCTCTGCATTTTCGTAAGGCAACGCCCAAGGTAATAGTTGCTCATAACGAGTTCCAACAAAATCAGCACCTTTGTATTCTCCTACAATTCTATAAGGAATTGTCTTATTTCCTGCCGCATAAACTTTAAAATCTTCTTCTGTTTCTGCTAAGAAATATGGTTTACCGAATTGTTTAGCAACCAATGGTTTTCCTAAAATTACGCGAATTGGCTCGAATGTATATTGATTGAATGTTTCAACTACAACATAATCGATATCTGGACCAACTGTTAACGCTGTATTTGATGGCAACGTCCAAGGTGTTGTTGTCCAAGCTAAGAAATACACATCTCCATCAAAATCATTGAATAAATCTGTAGAATCTTTGTTTACTTTAAATTGAGCAACAATCGTTGTATCTGTAACATCTTGATAAGTTCCTGGTTGATTTAACTCGTGTGAAGATAAACCTGTACCAGCTTTAGGAGAATATGGTTGAATTGTATAACCTTTGTACAACAAATCTTTGTTATAAATTTGCTTCAACAACCACCAAACAGACTCCATATATTTTGGTTTATACGTGATATATGGATCTTCCATATCCACCCAATAACCCATTTTTTCAGTCAAATCATTCCACAAATCTGTGTAACGCATTACTGTACGTTTACACGCTTCGTTATATTCTTCAATTGAAATTTTAGTTCCAATATCTTCTTTGGTAATTCCTAATTCTTTCTCAGTTCCCAATTCTACTGGTAAACCATGCGTATCCCAACCCGCTTTACGAAAAACTTGTTTTCCTTTCAAGGTTTGGTAACGACAAAATATATCTTTGATAGAACGTGCTAAAACGTGGTGAATCCCTGGCTTTCCGTTTGCAGAAGGAGGACCTTCATAGAACACAAAAGATGGATTTCCATCACGCGTAGAAATACTTTTTTCGAAAACATTATTTTGTTTCCATTCTTCTAACGTTTCTTTTGAGACTTGTACCAAGTCTAAGTGCTTATATTCTCTAAACTTTTTTGCCATCGAATTCTTTCTTATTTCTTCTAAATCAAGGAGTGCGAATATAAGAAATTTTTACATATTTTTATTGTTATAGAAACGAAAATCATATTAATAATTGCTTAAATTTATACCAATATTATAGATTTAACAATTCTTGAATAAAAATCAGATGATTTCAGATTTAATTCAGGATTAAACAAATAATTAACAACAATTTTTAAAGATATTTTTTCGATGAAAAAAGGCTTCAAATATTACTCAATTCTATTTCTAATTTTGCTTTTTGCAAGTTGTTCCAAAAACAAAGATTATACGGTTTTGATTCCTACAGATGTAGATTTTGTTGCGTTGATAAATCCAAAATCAATTGCAGAAAAAGGTAATTTTCAGAAATTAGAACAATATAAAATTTATCAATTAGCCGAAGGCGAACTTAAAAATCAAGATCCAACTTTTGATCAATTATTAAATGATATCAAAAACAATCCGACTTCAGCAGGCATAGATATTATCAGCCCTATTTACATTTTTGGACAAAAAATTAATGAAAAAAATATGGTTGCGTTGATTACAAATATGCGTGACAAAGATCAATTTGAAAAGCATTTATCAACCATTTACAAAGGTTTATACAAAAAAGATATTTCGTTTGAAAAGAAAGATGGTTTTACAACAATTTCTGGATTCAATAAACCGTTTATGGCTTGGAACAAATCTCAATTTTTATTGATTGTTTCTGAATTTGGTGTTGGAGAAAAAGCGATTCAAGATTATTTCGCGAAAATTATCAACGACAAACATTCACTTGCGAAAGAAAATAACAGCTTTGGAGATTTTGTTAAAAACTCGCAGGATATCAACATTTGGTACACTGGAAATTTCTTGAAAAACTTCTCGAAACGTGAAAGTTCTGAAAAGAAAAACCTTGATTTCACAAAAAGTTCTTGGGTCAATTTTATTTCATTTACTTCGGACGGAATTAGTTTTACACAGAAATTTCATCCAGATGCGATTACAAAAGTTGAATTACAAAAACATCCGATGTGGAAATCAAAAATCAATACTGATTTTTTCAAGTATTTTCCTGCGCAAAGTTACATGAACATTGGACTTGGAATTTATCCTGCCAACACGCGTTATGTGTTCGAAAATCAGAATTTCTTGACTACTTTTTTAGAACAATATGAAATTGATTTGAACAAATTAGAACAAAGTTTTGAAGGCGAAGCTTTGTTTAGTGTATATGATTTTGAGATCGGAAAAGCATTTAATCCAAATGACTTTTTTGGGAAGAAAGAAGCTTTTATCAAGCAAGTTGTTTATCCTCAATTTGTTTTGGGAGGAAAAATGAAAAACGATCTTTTCTTCAACGAATTTATTAAATCTCATCAAGAAAATATTCAGAAAATTGGACCTTATTACATGTTACCAATTTCGACAAATATGAAGATTTATATGACATACAAAAACAATTTGATGTACATCACAAATAATCAATCGATTATGAATCAATATTTGAACAAAATGGTAAGTTCTTCAAATTTTGTCACAACAGGATACGCTACAAACGCTTCAAATCCAATGTTTGGTTACGTGAATCTAAATTTTGATCAATATCCAAAAGAAGTTCAAAAATATATTTATCAACAAATTCCGTTCGGAAACACGAAAGAAATGCAAACGGTTTTATCTTATTTTGATCACATCGATTACCGCGTTTCGAATGAATACACAAAAACAGGAAAAATACATATGAAAAAGACGGATAAAAATAGTTTGGAAGTGATTTTCTTACTTTTGGACCAAGCTTATTCACTATTTTTCAATCAAGCTGCACAACAAAATGGAAATTAAAATCAGTCAACTTGTTCCGCATCCTTTGAAAGAATTTGGGTTCGAACAATCTGAAATTTGGAAAAATACATACACTTTTTCAAGCGGAAATATTTATCAAATCGTTGCACATTCTGGTGTTGGAAAATCGACGTTGATTAATATTTTGTACGGTGATAGAAAAGATTATGACGGAGAAGTTTTGTTTGATGGACAAAATATTAAGAATTATTCTTTGAATGATTGGACAAAAATTAGACGCGAAAAAATTGCGTATGTTTTTCAAGGTTTGCATTTGTTTGAAGAATTAACTTTGATGGAAAATATCCAATTAAAAAATGTATTAACACAACATCAATCTGAAAATCAAATTATTGAATGGATTGAAAAAGTTGGTTTAAAAAGTCATTTACATCAAAAAGCGATTCATCTTTCTTATGGTCAACGTCAACGAATTGCGGTGATTCGCGCACTTTGTCAACCATTTGATTTTCTACTTTTGGACGAACCTTTTAGCCATTTAGATGAAATGAATCAACAACTTCTGATTGATTTGGTTACCAAAGAAGCTGCAAAAAATAACGCTGGAATCATCTTTACAAGCTTACACGAAATTCACGATATACGCCTTGCAAATGTCATTCAACTCTAAAACTTTAATCGAAAAATTAGTTCGTAAAAACCTAAGTTTTTTACGAATTACAACCTTTTGTTTTTTCTCAATTATTGGATTTTTCATCTTGATTTTGGCTGGAACAATTTATTTGGATTATGCGAAAAATTTTGGAGAAGATAGTTCTGTTTGGAAAGCAAATTATGTGGTTTTGAATAAAAAAATATCGTCTTTACAAACGTTGACTGGAGAAAAACCAAGTTTTAGTGAAAATGAAATTAACGATTTGAAATCGCAAAATTTTGTTGAGAAAGTCGGAACATTCAAAAGCAGTCAATTCCCTGTAAAATTACAAGTTGGTGGAGTTGCTGGAATTCGTGGTTTTTCGACTGATTTATTTTTCGAATCTGTTCCAGAAGATTTTATTGATGTAAAAGAATCAGATTGGAAATGGCAAGAAGGAGAAGATTTTATCCCGATTATTATTCCGAAAAGTTATTTGAATTTGTACAATTTTGGTTTTGCAACAAGTCAAGGTTTACCACAAGTTTCGGAAGGATTATTTACTAAAATTCCTTTTCAATTGGTTTTAGGAAAAGGAGAAAATCAGAAAGTATATCAAGCAAGAATTGTCGATTTTACAACAAAAATTAATACGATTTTAGTTCCTGAAAACTTTTTGGAATGGGCAAATCATACGTATGCGCCTCAAAAAAATACAGAACCTTCACGAATTGTTGTTGAAACAAAATCTCGAGGTGATGAAAATGCTTCGACTTATTTTGAGCAACAAAATTATGATATCAACAAAGATGAATTGAAAAATAATGAATTGACATATTATCTAAAATTAGCTTTTTCGTTGGTTTTATTTATTGGTTTAATCATTGTTTTTGCAGCTATTTGGTTGATGATTATCAATTTTCAATTGATGATTGAAAAGAATAAACAAAAAACGAAAGATTTATTTTTGATAGGTTACAACATCAATCAATTGGCTCGTCCATATCTTAAATTTTCGATTATTTTTATGTTAATCAGTTATATTATTTCGATTCCATTGGTTTATTGCGTCTTGAATATCATCAAAGAAAAAGTCGGAAAATTTATGGCAACAGAAACTTCTCACATTTGGGAAGTGTTCAGTTTTGGATTAATCGTCGTGATCATTTTATTCATCATTAATAAAATAATTTTGACACAATCCATCAAAAAAATTGCTTTGAAAGATTAATACTAAATTTTATAAAAACACAAAAAAGGATTCTGAAAATTTTCAGAATCCTTTTGTTTATGCTTAATATTCTCGATTAGAACGAATATCCAACTCCTATAGAAAACGAATGATTTTTTACATCTCCAACTTCTACATTGTTATTGTTTTTATTATCTCCTATTTTAGTTAATCCCATATAATATCTCGCTCCAACATTGATATTGTCTGTTACATTATATCCCAAACCGAAGTTAACACCAAAGTCAAAGTTTTTTACATCATCTTTTACATCAAACTTTTGTTCTGTTGTGTAAACGGTATTATTCGCATATGTACTTGTAGATTGTTTGTTGCTCGCATACAGATTAAATCCAAATTGTGGACCAGCCTCTATATTAAAACGAGATGCAGCAGGATAGTATTTGAACATGATTGGAACTTGAATATAATCTAAAGTCGTTTTGTTTTTACTTTTTACAGTTGTATTTCCTACTTCCATTACTTCGTCTTTGTACTTCCCTCCCATTCTTGTAAAATTTACCTCTGGTTGAACGGCAAATTGATCAGTAATTGGAAAGTGTCCATAAAGACCTGCGCTAAAACCTACTTTATAATCATTATCATTTACATCTTTTCCATTGAAAGAAGACATATTTACACTGGATTTAATACCAAATTGTGGCGATGTTGTTTTTTCTTGTGCGCTCAAACTTACAACTCCTAACATTGCAGCAGCAATAAAAAATATTTTTTTCATCTTTTAAATTTTATAGTTCTAATTATGATGTATGCATAATTTCAAGTCTTGTGCCAAATAATGTTAAAAAGGAGTACTACAAATATTAATTAACTCATATTAAATATATTAATCATTTAATTTTAACATTCATAAAAGCATATTAATAAAAAAAAGCTACATCTTTCGATATAGCTTTTATAAAATATGTTATTTTCTATTTAGAATTTGTAAGCAAAACCTAAAGATACTGCATCAACATTTGTATTATCAAAGTCATCATTATCTATAGAAATTCCTTTATATCCAGCATAAACATCAAAATTAGCTCCTGAATATCCGAATTTTGGTTGCCAGAATAATCCACCATCGATATAATCTTTAGTAGAAAATGCATAACCTAAATCAGCTCCGATAAATAAATTATTTCCAAACTCGTATTTAGCTGTCGCTGCTAATGGAATAAATCCGAAATCTTCTCCTTCATATGTCTCACCTAAAAATTTATAATCTTTGGCAATAAAGTGATCATATCCTACTTTAGCACCTAATTTGAAATTATTAGAAAGTGGATGTAAATAAGCCAAATCTACACCAACATTAAATGAAGAAACATCCGACGCGCTACCTACTGGAATACCTACGTGAACTGTACCTTCTACTCCTGACGTTTGTGCTGAAACTCCTACCATACCTGCTACTGCGAAAGCAGCTGTTAATAATACTTTTTTCATTTTTATAATGTTTTAAAATATTTACAATTTTGTTAAACTTATTTGCATAATTTCAATTTATGTGCCAAAGTTAAAAACTAGATAATGATAAAAAATACTAAAATTAACAATAACCTAATATTCAGAACTTTATTTCACAAAAAAAGCTCCAAAATAATTTTTGGAGCTTTTCTGTGTTTATTGATTTGACTTATTGTCCGACCATTTTGTATAAAATATTCTGTTGTTGTTTCGCATAATTGGTATCAATTTCTGCAGCTACACCAATCATTTCGTCTAAATAATTAAACTGATTCATGATTTTTGCTTGATCAGCTGCGTCAACTTTTCCATCTGCCACAACTTCTTTATATAAGGTTTCGAATTTCTTCAATACAGGATTATAAGCAGATTCGAAAACTTTCAATGCTTTTTCTTTATCACCTCTTTCACCTAAAGCGGAAGCTTCGTTGTAGATTGACATCATCAAATCATTCTTAGCCGCGGCTAAATCTGAACCAATTGAATATCCTTTCCCTGAAGGCAACGACTCAAAGAAAGCTATTTTCGCATTTGCTTCTTTACGAACATGTGCAAACAATTCTTGTGCTTTTTTATCCTCTCCAGCTTTCAAATAAATTCCGGCAATTCTACTTACTCCATAACCAATGTCGTATTTCGCTAAAGCAGGAATTTCTAACATCACTTTGTCCAAAACTGCAATCGCTTCTTTTTTGCGTCCAGCATTCAATAAATCATCTGCCAAACGAACCGCAGTATTTCTATAAGAAGATGTGTAGTTACGTTCTGTCAAACTAAATGACGCATCAGGATTATTGTATCCAGACCATTTGTAAGAATTGAATGTTCTTAACAACATATCATTATCAGAAGCTCCAATAATTCCTCCTTTACCAAAAGGGGTATAAATCGGAACTAATTTATAACTCATTCCAGCATTCAATAAATAATCATTCATGTAGAATGTATTTTCTGGATCAGAAATTCCTCCACCACTAAAGTAAATAGGACGATCCCAATTGTATTTCGCCATCATTGACAACAACAATAAATTGTTTTTGAACAAACTTGACGCTTTGATATTAATTGTGATTGAATCAACCATTTTATCGGCATCTTTTGCACTTACAATTCCATATTTTAGCGCGTTTGCTTTATTTACAGGAACTACAATTTTAGAAACAGGTAAATAATTTGCTCCACCAATTGGATAACCAAAATAATCTGCTAAAGCTTGTTTCTCTGGTGATTTATTATCTAAAATAAAATCCATCGCTTCTTTAGCAGTCATACTATCTGTTGTGATATATTTTTGCAAAGGTTTTAAACTTTTATAAACTGATATCACTTGGTTTGGATCAATTTCAGGATCAGATAAATATTGAGCAACTTGCTCGATTGGCATTTGACTTAACGTTTCTAATGTTTGATTAGATCCTGGTTTGATGAAACCATTTATTTGATCAAAAATATTTTTAATTGAACCTCCAACCACAAAAATTTGATCGTTAGTTCCAGATTGATAATCTTTCGGTTTCAAATCACTTGGAAGTGGTGCTGCATTGTACGTTCTGCGTAATAATTGCTCTAAATTCCATGGAGAAGCAGCCAACGTTAAATTCGCAATTTTTACATCATCACGGAAATTTTCGGTTTCTTGTAATCCCCAAAGTGGATAAGTATCATTGTCACCATACACGAAAAGAATGGCGTTTTTATCGAGCGGATTCAGATAATTGTAAGCCAAAGAATAAGCTACAGAACGCTCTGAACGATCGTGATCATCCCAGTTTTGAGCTCCCATTAAAATTGGAATACCAGCTAAAATAACAGTCGTTCCAATTGCTAAAGATGGTTTCAATTCTTGCTTCATCAATTTCTGAAGTAATAAATAAACTCCTTGTACACCCAATCCTGCCCAAATCGCAAATGCATAGAAACAACTTACTAATGCATAATCACGTTCACGAGGTTCGAAAGGTTTTACAGATGTGTAAAAGATGATTCCGACACTTGTTAAAATAAACAATGACAACAATGACCACCAGTTGACAAAATTTCTGTTTAATTGTGTAAATAATCCGATTAAACCTAAGAATAATGGTAACATGAAATACACATTTGTTCCATCATTTCTATATTCATCTGGTAATTTTGATTGATCTCCTAAACGTGGATTATCAATAAATGGAATTCCTGAAATCCAGTTACCTTTTGTAATCTCGAAATTACCTTCTAAATCGTTTTGACGACCAGAGAAATTCCACATAAAGTAACGGATAAACATATAGTTGATTTGGTAATCAATAAAGTAATTAAATTGTTCACCAAATGTAGGTGGTTCGATATCTAAAATCTCACCATATTTCTTAAGTTCTGCAACTTTTAATTGTCTGTTTTGACGTTTCTCTACTAATTGCGCGTACATTTGTTGCGCTTCTTTATCCCCCGCATATTGTGCATTCAAAGAGAATTTTGGAAAAGCATAAACTGCTGCATAATTCTCCATTACACCTGGGTCAGGACTGAACATTTTAGGGAAAAACTTCACATATTTATCTTCGTATGTATAATCTAAACGATCCGAAACTTTCAAATATTTTCCTGTACGTTTATCCTTAATATATTCAGAACTACGAACTGTACTTTCTGGCGCTCCATTAGTATCACGCTTGATTCCGTCACTTGCAATATGAGCCGTAAAAACTGGTCCGTACATCACAGGCCAAGAACCATATTGTTCACGATTAAAATAATCTAAAACACCCAAAGCTGTATCAGGATCATTCAAATTCATGTGAGGATTTGCGTTTGCACGAATCGGAATAACTAACCAACATGAGAAACCAATCAACATAAAAATCACACACCACGAAATTGTATTCAATAATGCTGAACCATATTTCTGTGTTAATTTAATCGCAAAATAGAAGACTGCGATTAAAATAATAGCGGCGATAATTGTCCCAGAATTGAAAGGCATTCCCAAATTATTGACTACATAAATCTCTGTTCTACCAAAGAAAGTCATTACAACTGGGAAAATTATTTTGAATACAAAAGCTAAAATAATCAATGTAATAACATTTGCGATTAAGAAACTTTTGATTGTAAATCTATATTTTCGAGCATAGTATACAAAACAAACTGCTGGAATTGCTAACATTGCCATTAAGTGAACACCAACCGATAAACCAATCACCAACGAAATAATTACCAACCATTTGTTTCCTCTAGGTGTATCTGCTACTTGATCCCATCTTGTAATCAGCCAAAATAATAGCGCAGTAAAGAAAGATGCCATTGCATAAACTTCTCCTTCTACCGCAGAAAACCAGAATGTGTCGCTAAACATAAAAATTGCAGCTCCAACTAATCCACTTCCTAATGTTATAATTTTTTGAGAAGCATTTAGTTCAATCGCATCGACATTCATTGGATCTTGCGTTTTTGCAAACATTTTTCGAGCAAAATATGTAATTGTCCAAAACAAAAACATAATTGTTCCTGCACTATACAAGGCAGATGTACTGTTGATTAATATGGCGTATTTGCTTCCGTCACCAAAAGCTAAACCAGACCAAACTGCTCCCATTATTTGGAACAAAGCTGCTCCTGGTGCATGCGTTATTCCCAATTTTGCTGATGATACAATGTACTCACCACAATCCCACAAACTCAGGTAACGTTCCATCGATGCCAAATACAATATTGTCGCTATCAAGAACATCGCAACACCCAAGATGTTGTTCCACTTTTTGAAATTTATATCCATTTTGTTTTAATAAACTATCTTGCGAAAATAAGATAAAAAATTGATATAGCTTAGGATTGAAATGATTAAATTCTGATTAGAATCTCATCTAAACAATATAGATTTATCGAATATTTTAAAATTAATTTTAAAGTTTCTAATCGATTCATTTACATATTAACAAAACATCAAATCCTTCAAAATAAAGATACATTTTCTCAAATAGTTTTGATTCTAAACTTTTTTCATCTAAATTTGCAATGCAAAAAGCAATGCCTTTAACAGACAAAATTCTACAAACGGGCTTCACTTTTGACGATGTGTTATTAGTGCCTGCCTACTCAGAGATATTACCGAACCAAGTATCTCTACAAACAAGATTCACAGACAATATCACCCTTAACATTCCGATAGTTTCTGCTGCGATGGATACTGTATCCGAAGCAAGATTAGCGATTGCATTAGCTCGTGAAGGAGGTTTATCTTTCGTTCACAAAAATATGTCGATCGAAGAACAAGCGAATGAAATTGATATGGTAAAACGTTCAGAAAACGGAATGATTTCTGATCCAATTACTTTATCTCGTCATCACAAGTTGCAAGATGCAGTAAACTTAATGGAGAAATACAAAATCTCTGGTTTACCAGTTGTTGAAGAAGATAGAACATTGGTTGGAATTATTACAAATCGTGATATTCGTTACCAAGAAAACTTCGATCAATTGGTAGAAGACGTGATGACAAAAGAAAATATCGTAACTTCTGATATTGATACTGACCTTAAGAAAGCAAAAGAAATTCTTTCTCGTTACCGCATCGAAAAATTACCAATCGTTGACGAAAACAATAAATTAATCGGATTAATTACGATAAAAGATATTGACAATTTAACTGAATTCCCTAATGCATGTAAAGATACAAAAGGTCGTTTACGTGTTGGTGCAGGAGTTGGAGTTGGTGCTGATACATTAGAACGCGTTCAAGCTTTAGTAAACAAAGGTGTTGATATCGTAGCGTTAGATTCAGCTCACGGACATTCTGCTGGAGTTATTAGTAAAGTTGCTGAAGTTAGAAATGCTTTCCCTGAATTAGATATCGTGGGTGGAAATATTGTAACTGCTGAAGCAGCAAAAGCTTTGATTGATGCTGGAGCAAATGCTTTAAAAGTTGGTGTTGGACCAGGTTCTATCTGTACAACTCGTGTTGTAGCTGGTGTTGGTGTACCTCAACTTTCTGCTATTCATGATGTACATTCTTATGCAAAAACAAGAAACGTTTCAATTATTGGAGATGGTGGTATCAAATTATCAGGAGATATTGTAAAAGCAGTTGCTGCTGGTGCAAACTTGGTCATGTTAGGAAGTTTATTTGCAGGAACAGATGAAGCGCCAGGAGAAGAAATTATTTTCCAAGGTCGGAAATTCAAAGCATATCAAGGAATGGGTTCTTTAGCTGCAATGAAACGCGGTTCTAAAGATCGTTATTTCCAAGCTGATGCGAAAAAATTAGTTCCAGAAGGAATTGAAGGTCGTGTTCCTCACAAAGGTTCTATTGCAGAAGTTGTTTACCAATTATGCGGTGGATTACGTGCTGGAATGGGTTACTGCGGAACTCCAACAATTCAAGATTTAATTGATAACGGTAAATTCGTTAAAATTACAGGTGCTGGTTTACACGAATCTCATCCACATGATGTAGTTATAACGAAAGAAGCTCCTAATTATTCGAATTAAGAGATTTATCCATATATCAAAAACAAAATAGC
>NZ_DEVJ01000079.1:16165-19927 GCF_002362875.1 Empedobacter sp. UBA3239
GCTATTTTGTTTTTGATATAAATCTTAAAGCTTATTCAAGTAATCTACAAGTTTTATCTTATCTTTTTCAAAACTAAAATTTAAATTATTTTTAATTACAAATTCTACTAAATTTGGATTATTAAAAATCTTATTTAGTTGTTTTTCATTTGTAGGAAAAACATAAAACTTATCTTCTTTATGTCTAATTAAATATAAGTCACTGTCATTCACCAATGAGAATTTTGTATTTGCTTTATTTGCATTATTTTTAAATTCTCCGTGAGTAATAATTTTTTTATTCCTTTTATATAAAGAATATTTTTCTTTATCATAAACTAAAACCTCTAAATACCCTTCAATTTTTCCATTTTTAGTTGGATATTTAAGAAATTGATATTGAGTTAAAGGAAAATAAATCATCAATTCAGGAACTTTTGTTAAATTAAAAATCTGTCCATCTTTTTCAAATTCCATTTCATCTGAATAAGCATTGTATCTAAGTTTAGAAAAGTCTAAATTAAAACCTTTTATTTCTATATCCTCAAAATTTGGATTAAAATACTGGCTACCTTCATATTGAGTTATCACTTCACCTTTATTTCTTAAAGCAATTTCATTTTGAATATTACTTATTTGATGGGATATTCTTTCATTTAAAGCTCTATCAACCCCATCTGTTAATAAATTTTGTTGAGCATTGACACCTAAACAAAAAGAAGCAAAAAAACAAAATATTTTAATTTTTAACATACTCATAATATTTACTATCCAATATACAATTTATTTCATTAAAAATCAATAAAATAAAAAAAGCAGCAAAAATAATTTTGCTGCTTTTATAATGAAAATGGATATTATATTATATTATATTATTTAGTCATCCACCATAATTTTCCATTAATTGGATCCTTTCCACCATAAGCTGAAACTGCTTCATTCCAATTTGTAGTATTAAGAGTTTGTTCACCTAATGGATATGAAATTCTATACGGAATATCAGTCATACCTGCTACTAATGGAGTGAATACGTATGGAGTACCATCTATTTCATATCCAGTTTGACCAGGTAATAATAAAATACTACCATTAGGATATCCTGTACGTCTATATTCTACCCAAGCAGTTTGAGGCTGCATATACAAAGCAATATACTTTTGAGTAATTACATTTTCTTTATTTGCAGCTGGTAATGCAGCTACATAAGCATCAATTTTAGCTTGATCTACTCCCCATTTTTGCATAGATGCTATCACACCATTCACATAATTAGTTTGGTTCCAACCATTAGCTTCTGATAACAAGAATTCTACTTCAGAGTATTCCATTAAAACCTCAGCATAATCTGCAGAGAAAATAGTTTTTGAAAATGGAGACACTTTAGATACCTGATTATTTGATGATAAACGATCAGAAGGTAATCCATAAGGAATTCCTTGATATTTTGTTATATCATCCGTTTCTACATAGTTACCTGAACCAGCGTTAGCTTTTGATGTTCCTAAAGGTGCAGCATATTTTTGTAAACGTGGATCAACTCCATAATTACCAGATTGTCCTTTTAATAATCTAATTAACTGATTATTCACATAGAAGTCATTTCTATTTCCTACAAAAAATTCGCTCCAAAATGGAGAACCTTCCACAGCCGATGTTCCATAATGTTGCAAAGCATTGTCTTCATTTGAGGTAAAAACTCCTTTTGCAATAGCATCTTGCATTTCAGCTTTCGCTTCAGGATATACATCTTTAATTTGGTTAGCAATTCTTAAACGTAATGAGTTTGCAAATTTTTTCCATTTAGATGCATCTCCAAAATAAATTTGGTCACCAATTTTATTCTCAGGACTTGTAAATACTTTCTTTTCAGTAATATCCAATTGCGCTTCAGCTTCTTTTAGCTCTTGTAACAAATTTTTAAAGATAACTTCTTGCTTAACATATTTAGGTTGAGCATACGTATCAATTTGTAAAGCTTGAAAATCTGGATTCTTTGCACCACTTAATGACCAATATGGAACATCTCCGAAATAATTTGTTAAATCTAAGAATTCGTAAGCCATCATAATACGTGCTACAGCAATCTGTGTATCAACATCTCCGTAAGCAGCTTGTTGTGGTCCTAAAACAGGGTCTGTACAAATACTTATTACCTTTTTTAAGTTAGATAAAGATCGATAACTTGCGTTCCATGCTTGATCTCCTGTTGTCGTACGATAAGCGTATTTATCCTCTTCTGTATAGTTTCTCTGTGCTGAATATTGTACCCAAGGCAATAACATACGTCCAGACACCCATCCATCTCTCATTTCATCAACAAATATTTTAGTTGCAATTGGAAAGATTGTATATGTAGGCGCATTTTCGGGTGCATTAGGACTAATATTCATTTCTTCAAATCCATTATCGCAAGAAGATAATAAAGCACTTCCTAACAATGCTGATAATATAATTGTTTTATTGATTTTCATAATAATTTAATTTTTAGAATTGTAACTTAAGATTCATACCATAAGTTCTTGTAGATGGTAAAGACCCTCCTTCAATACCTTGTATATTTCCAGAACCATAAGAAGCCATTTCAGGATCAAATCCTTTTTTATCTAATCCCCATGTAGCTAAGTTTCTACCAAATGCAGATACAGTAACGTTAGCAAAAGGCCCTGCCCATTTTTTAGGGAAAGTATACGATAAAGTTACTTCACGTAATTTGATGTAGTCTGCATCAAAAACATTTCGGCTATCTACACCATTATAATATGCTTTATAATAATCGTAAGCAGAAACTTCAGTTGTGTTTTTAACATATGATTTTGTTCCTTCATCCCACATTACACCATCTGCAACAACTCCATTCTCACGAACTCCATTAGCTGCTGTTTCTTCTAACATTCCAGAGTACATTCCCCACATATGTGAAGTAGAGAAGAATTTACCTCCTTTTTGAATATCAATTAATGCAGATAAAGAAACCCCTTTGTATGTAAATGTATTTCGGATACCCATGTTATAATCTGGAATAATTGATCCTAAGTTTGTTACTGCTGATTTTTCATAAAATCCATTTGCATCAACAACTTTATTTCCATTATCATCATAAACAAAATCTCTACCCATAAGCTGTCCATATTTCTGACCTGATATAGCCCATAATTGAACACTAAATGGTGCAGTTGATAAATTGTATGAATCCATTTCATCAGAAACTTTACCTACTTTATTGTTGTTTTTAGCAAAATTCCACGTTACTTTCCATTCAAAATCTTGATTTCTTAATGGAACAATATTTACTAATGCTTCAACACCTTCGTTACTCATCTCTCCTGCATTCAACCACTTATATCCATTTCCTGTAGACCAAGAGTGCTGAACTGGCACTAATAAATCTGTACGTTTCTCATTATAATAAGTCACATCAAAACCGAAACGATTATTAAACATAGATGCTTCTAAACCAACTTCCCATGTATCTTTAATCTCAGGTTTTAATAACGGATTCATCTTAGTATTTGACTGAATAAATGTAGGCGTTCCATTAAAGTTTATACTTGAACCTAATACATCCCCTGTTTGATATGGAGTTAAATCAGATGAAACTTGCGAAACACCTGCTCTTAATTTACCAAAATTTAACCAACTTGGTTTAAATACTTCAGAGAATACAAAACTCCCTGTGACAGATGGATAAAAATAACTATTATTTATTATAGGTAATGAAGAAAACCAGTCATTACGGCCCGTTGCCTCTAAGAATAACATATTCTTAACCGGTAGTGCATTTGT
>NZ_DEVJ01000080.1:0-14689 GCF_002362875.1 Empedobacter sp. UBA3239
AATAAACTATATTTTTAAACATTCCGTTTTTTAGGGAAGATTACACTTTAATATCTTCTGATTTACAAGATATAATTAATGATAGAATAATTGTCAAAATTAATAATCTTTTCATGTACGTGATGTTGGATAAAATTGCATGTAACATTGTTTTTTACGAAATCAAGTTTTATGAAGTTTCGTATCATTATACTCAAATATAATTATTTTAGTGAATAGATTTACAGTCTTGATTTTTTTGTTTCCACTATTACACAACTCTTGCACACTTTGTATCATGAATAAATAAAAACATTTAACAAAAAAGAGGTTTTTACCATTTGGTAAAAACCCCTTTTCAATAATAATAAATAAAAAGAACAATAAATTATTTCAGTAATTTCTGTTGATATTCTTTTCTATATGCATAATAAAATACAACTGGAAGAATTGTAAAGGATAAAATTAAACAAATAATTAATCCGCCTACAATCATAATGGCTAATGGTTTCTGAATTTCAGAGCCCATTCCGGTAGAAAGTGCTGCCGGTAATAATCCCATCGATCCCATAAGCGCAATCATCACAACAGGGCGTATTCTGCTTTTAACACCATTGACTATTGCTTCTTTTAATTCCATTTTATGTTTTAGATTATCTCGAATAACACCAATTAGAACAATTCCATCAATCGTTGCTACTCCAAAAAGAATAATAAAACCTATTCCCGCAGATATACCAAAAATGGTTCCTGTTACCCAAAGCGAAATAAATCCTCCAATAAAAGCAAAAGGCAGTGTTAATGCAGCTATCGCTGTGTCTTTTACATTTCCGAAATTAGTATACAATAATAATAAAATCAAAACTAACGAAATCGGAACAACCATCGCTAATTGTTTTGCTGCACGCTCTTTACTTTCGAATTCACCAGCCCATTCCATGTAATTTTCTTTCGGTAATTTAACTTCTTTCGCCACTACTTTCTTCGCTTCATCGATTGTACTTCCTAAATCACGACCTTCTATACTGAATCCTACACCGATATATCGACTATTTCCTTCTCGATAAATAAAAGCAGGTCCTGTTTGATAACCAATTGTAGCTATTTCCTGCAAAGGAACATTGTTCCCATTACTTGTTGGAATCAAAATATTTCCAATTTTCTCAGGAGTATCTCTATAAGCTTCCTGAAAACGAAGAATAACATCAAACTGTCGATCATTTTCATAAAACTTAGTAGCTGCTTGTCCACCAATTGTCATTTCAATTACTGCCTGCACATCCGCTGTACTAATACCATATTTCGCCATTTTTGAATCACTCAATTCTATTCTAAGTTCAGGTAAACCAATATTTTTGTAAACATTGATATCCGTTATTCCATTTACTTTTTCGATAGAAGTAGCGACCTTGTTTGCATATTTTTCTAAATCATACAAATCATCACCAAAAATCTTAATAACTAATGAACTTTTTACACCAGCTACATATTCTTCGACATTATCTTGAATAGGTTGTGAAAATCCAAATACAATTCCTGGATAATGATTCAGTTTATCTCGCATCTCTTGAATAATCTCTTCTTTTGAAACCTTGCGCTTCCAATCTTTTTTATCTTTTAATTGAATATTAAATTCAATATTAAAGAATCCTGTTGGATCAGTTCCATCATTTGGACGACCTGTTTGAGTTAAAATAAAATCAATTTCATCACAATCTTTCTGCATCAACTCTTTCATCTCTTTTGTTAATCGAGTTGATTCTTGTAAATTGACACTATTTGGTAAAGTTGCACGAATGTAAATTGCCCCTTCATTCAGTTTTGGAAGAAATTCTGATCCATAATGTGAGAACTTAAACAAACAAAGAGCTAAAATTCCTAAAAAGATTCCTATTGTTGCCTTTTTATAACGAAATGCGGTTTCATATAATCCGAAAATAGTTTTCTGAAAAAATCGAGTAATAAAGTTCTCTTTCTCCTCCATATTTTTCTTAAAAAGCAACTTACACATTGCAGGAACATAAGTTAGACTTAATATTAAAGATCCTAATAATGCATATCCCAATGTAAATGCTAAAGGAGAGAACATTTTACCTTCCACTTTTTGGAATGAAAATATCGGTAATAAAGCAACAATAAGAATAAGTAAGGCAAAGAAAATATAAGAAGCTACACTTCCTGCACTTTTCTTTATAACGCCCATTTTACTCATTTTTGCGAAACGTTCTGCTCCTACTTTATGTTGCATTGTAGCTAAAGCAACAAAAACTGTTTCTACAATTACCAAAGTTCCTTCTAACAACAATCCAAAATCCAATGACCCCATTGAAATTAAATTCGCTGGTAATCCTTGTATTTTCAACATAATAATTGCGAATAAAAATGAAAGCGGAATAACCGAAGCTACAATAAATGTTGATTTCCAATTATATAAAAAAACAAAAACAATTAATGATACCAATAAAATACCTTCAATAATATTTTTAGAAACCGTATGTACTGTATTATCCACCAATTTGGTACGATCTACAACTGTTTCAATTTTCACATTATCTGGTAAAGTTCTTGTATTTAATTCTTCAATCTTTGCTTTCAGATTTCCAATGACTTCGGATGGATTTTCACCACGCAACATCACAACAATTCCTTCTACCATGTCATCATGCTTGTTGTAACCAACTTGCCCCAAACGTGGTTTATTCGAAATGACAACATCTGCCACATTTTTGATAAGAATTGGCGTAGAACCATTTAGAGCAACAGTAATATTTCCGATATCCTCTATCTTATCTAGTAAACCAACACCACGAACTACATAAGCTTGATCTCCTTGCTGAATCACATCTCCACCAACATTTATATTTGATTTAGAAACTGCTTCATAAACATCTAAAGGTGATAAATTATAATTCTTTAATTCTGTTGGATTGATTTTAATTTCATACGTTTTTTCTTCTCCACCAAAACTTACAACATCTGCAACTCCTGATACAGAAAGCAATTCACGTTCGATAACCCAATCTTGTATCGCGGTAACTTCCTTGATCGGTAAATCACTTTTGATCACATAACGAAAAATCTCTCCCGTAGCACCAGAAGGTGGTTCAATATCTGTATCGGCTCCTTCTGGTAAATCAACTCCACTCAATTTATTCGATACATATTGTTGTGCATAAAAATCATCTACACCATCTTCAAACTGAACCGTTACAACAGACAATCCGAAAAGAGAAATTGAACGAATATTAGATTTATGCGGAATACTATTCATTACTTTTGAAACTGGTAGAGTCACCAATTTTTCCATTTCCTCAGCACTTCTTCCTGGCCATTGTGTTATAATACGAGCTCTAGTATTTGTTACATCCGGAAATGCCTCTATTGGTGTATGTTTTAAAGAAAATATACCTGCAAAGAGTAATGCAAATACAGCAAATAAAACAAAGGTTGTATTTCGTAACGAAAAAGTTACGACTGATTGTACTAACTTTTTCATTTATTATTTATTTAATTCCTCAAATATCATTAGAGCGTTTCGAGAAATAACTTTCTCATTTGGAGCAAACTTTTCGCTAACAAATGTGAATTCTTCATTCTGACCAATCGTCGTAATTTTTCGAATTTCCATTGTACAATCATTTTTATATACCACCACATATTCCTTGTTGTTCTCAAAAACTTTGGCTTTGTTTGGTATCGCAAATGCATTTCCTACAATATTTTGTTTATCGATAATAATATCTGCACTCAAACCTGGCATCAAGTTCAAATCTTGATTTTCTAACACAACACGCGCTTTCAAAACGTGTTCATTTTCATCAAACACATTGTATATTTTATCAATTTTTCCAACATAAATTCGATCAGGATACGCCATAGATTTCACTTTTACAGCATCTCCTTTTTTTACATATTGCAGATTATTGGCGTAAATATTTACCATTACCCAAACTTGTTTCAAATTAGAAATAGAAAATAAATTATCTTCTGAATCTGAAATAATAGATTGACCAACGCTCATGTTTTTCTGAACGATATAACCATTTTTAGGTGATAAAATCTGGAATTGACCATTGCCAACCGCACGATACATTCTCAAGGTTGCATTGATTTTATCAATTTCAATTTGCGTTGATTGTAATTCGTGTTCTGCCTCTGTAACTTCGGGTTGAGAAGCCATTCCATCATTCAACAATTCTTTTTTCGACTTGATTTGTTTTCGAATCAAATCCATTTGATTTTGATGATAACGCTTTTGCTGTACCAAATCCAACACTTCGTTCGATTTTACAACTGCCAAAACTTGACCTTGACGCACATAATCACCTAATTCAAAATTCACTTTATCTACCACTCCTTGCAGCAAACTTTTAAAACCAACCAAGTCATTTTCGTTGTATTCAATTTTTCCTGACAAGGTTAATTGTTCGTGAATCGGCTGCTCTAAAACAGCTACAATTTCAGTTGACTTTTTCAATTGTTCGTTCAAACAAAATTTGTCTTCTTTTACCGCTTCTTTCGGGGCTTCTTGCTTGTTACAACTACTTAAAACCAAAGTAAAAGCAGCTAAAAAATAAAAACTTTTTTTCATCATTTTATAAATCTTGTCCAACGATATAATTTAGTTCTTCGAATGTGTTTTGATAATTTTCCAATAAATCCAAATAAGCTTTTTGAGATTCGCGATAAGCCTGCGTAAAATCAATAAATTCTAATAAAGTGATTTGTTTATTTTGGAGATGTTTTTTGTAATTGTCAATCATGGTTAGTTGCTCTTGATTGTTCAATTTTTTCCACTGAATAAGCGCTTTATCCAATTGACTAATTTGATTTTGAAGTCGATCGATCGAAATATCTAACTCAGAATGTAGCGCATTTTTCGTAATTTGTTGTTGATTCAGTACAATTTCTGAAGCTTTGATGTTTCCTTTATTCGTATTGAAAATCGGTAAATCAATGCTTACACCTACACCTACAAAATCGCGCATAATATTTCCACCACGATCATAATTTACCTGAAAAGCCAAATCTGGTGTACGTTGCGCTTTTTCTAAAATCAATTGTTTTTCAGCTAAATTGATTTCATTTTCTTGTTTTTTTAACGCTATATTTTGCTCTTTTGCTAATTGTTTAGCATTGAATGGGATTGATTTGGAATGAGAATTGAATCTTGAAAAATCGATTTCATTTACATTTAAATCTGAGTTTTGCGTTAACAATCGAAGTTTATTAATGTATTCAATTTCTTGATTTTCTAGCTCAATTTGATCTTTTTGTAAACCAATTAATTCGGTTTGAAGTCTGTAAAAATCAGCTTTCGGAACATTTTTTAAATCAGCTTGTCGCTGATATTGCGTTATCATTTGTTCAAACAAATCAACGCTATTTTGCAATTCTTTCTTTTCAGATTGAATACGCGCCAACGAAAAATATGTTTGTCTTAATTCTTTTTTCAGCTCACGCAACAATTCCTCATACTCAAAAAGTGCCGAATTCTTTTCTAATTCTTTAATCGCAACACGCTTTTTTCGTTTACCAGCGGTTTCAATTAATTGCTCTAATTCTACAGAAATTTGTTGATTTTTCCCGTATTTACCGAATAAATAAGGCTGTTCTTCTACATTATAAGTTTTCCAAAGATTAACCTCAGAAATACTCAACGTTGGATTTTGCCATAATTTCTCCTGAATAATTTCAGCATCAACTCTGTCAACATTGAATTTATTCGCAATGAGTGCATAATTTTTTTGTAAAAACGCGGCTTCTAGATTGTCCAACGTTACGTTTTGCGCCTGTGTTTGCATCGCAAAAATAATTGGAATTGCAGTATAATAGATCTTCTTCACTTCTACTCTTTTTGAAAATTCAAAAGTAAAAGTGTAAGATTAAGGCGAGTTTTAAGTTAGATTAAAAGTAGATTAGAAAATGAGTTTAACAATCGTTCCTTTAGGTTTATTTGGAACAATTTCGATATCAATTTG
The DNA here is from genome assembly GCF_002362875.1 of Empedobacter sp. UBA3239. Lineage (NCBI taxonomy): Bacteria > Pseudomonadati > Bacteroidota > Flavobacteriia > Flavobacteriales > Weeksellaceae > Empedobacter > Empedobacter sp. UBA3239. The sequence goes on from NZ_DEVJ01000080.1 coordinate 5,961, forward strand.
ATGAAGTGTAAAAATAATATTCGCCATCGAAAGTCCAATACCTTTTCCTTGAAAATCTTGCGTGTTTTTTCCTCGAAAAAAGTTTTGTTTAATTTGTTTGATATCGGTTTCTAAAATACCAATTCCCAAATCGGAAATATGAATTTGTAAACGGTGATTGATTTCCAAAAACTGTACTAAAATCGGTTGATTGTTCGAATATTTTATCGCGTTACTTACTAAATTATTCAACGCAACTTCTAATAATTTTTCGTTTCCTTGAATGGTTAACAATTGATTATTTTCGACTTGTAAATCCACATTTATACGTGCTTGATGATACAAAATAGCATTTTCAATCACTTGCCAAACTACCTCATCAATTCGAATTTGACTAAATTCAAAACTCGTTTTTGCACCCGAAAGTAACATCATTTGATCTAATGTTTCTTGCAAATCATTCGTATATTGTTTCAATTGCACAATCACACTTTCGTATTCTTCTAGCGTTCTTTTTTTATGATTAGTTACCTCTAAAGTCCCTAATAATGCTGTAATTGGAGTTCGTAATTCGTGTGAAACATAATCGATAAAATTCTTTTGTACATTAAAAGTTTGCGCTATTCGATCAATAAAATGATTGTAAGTTTTAATTAAATCCTCAATCTCAGCATACGACTTATTGAGCTTTAAAGGTTCAGTAAAATTATTCGCATCACGCTCTTTTATTTGTTCAATAATTTTTGTAATCGGCTCATAAGCAATCACTCCTAAAAAATTAGAAAATAGATAAATAAAAATCAACCCAACCAATGAAACCGAAATCAAAATTTGAAGTAACGATTGCATTTGTTCATTAAATTCTTGTTTAGATTCACGCGTGATTACAACAAAATCACCTTCGTTATCATGATAAAAAATTCCGTTATAAAAGAAATCTTTACTTGTAAAAAAATCGGATTTATTGGCACGAATACTTTCTATAAAATTGGTTGAAATATCATTGTTTGAAGACATATTTCCTTTGTACTTTTTGTTGTTATGATCAACAATTAAAATATTTTTTCGTGAAATCGTCTTCTCTAATTGACTTTTTATATTATTGTGTTCTAAAACAGGTAATTCGTCCTTTTCCAAATAATAAATAGAAGCCAAAAGCGTCTTATTCTGCAATGATTTGATCTCTTTTTTCTCCATTTCGGTATAAAAAGAAAAGTAAATAATTGTAGAAACAATCAGAATAATGATACTGAAAATAACGACTGAATAAAGCGCTAATCGGTGTTTTAATTTCATAATTTTAGGCTTTGAACATATAACCAACACCTTTTACCGTGTGAATGTATTTTGTTCCATTTTTCTCGATTTTATTACGCAAATACGAAATGTAAACATCCACAACATTGGTGTGATTATCGAATGTTATTCCCCAAACGGCGTTTAAAATTTGGATACGAGTAACGGTTTTATCGATGTTTTCAATCAAATAATTCAACAACTTAAATTCACGAGGAGAAAGCTCTGTTTCTTCATGATTGACAAAAACTTTGTATTGATCCAAATCGATTTCTAAGTCATCAAAAATCAATTTATTTTCAGGAACTTCTTGCGAACGAAACTGATTTCGGCGCGTTAAAGCTTTGATTCGCGATAATAATTCGTCGAAATGAAACGGTTTTGTAATGTAATCATCTGCACCATAATCCAAAGCCGAAACTTTATCTTGAACCGTGTTCAATGCACTTAGCATCAAAATTGGCGTGAATATTTTTTTGTAACGAAGTGTTTGCACAAGCTGAATTCCGTCCATTTTTGGCAACATAATGTCACAAATAATCAAATCAAACTGAATCGTAAGAAATTCATCTAAAACAGTTTCTGCATCTTTACATAGCGTAACCAAATGCCCATTTTCTTCTAATCCTTTGATTAAAAAATCGCTAATTCGCTTATCGTCTTCGATTACTAAAATTTGCATACACTTTCCATTTTTCCAAAATTAATGAAATTGAGTAAGATGAGATCAATGTAAAAAATTTTCTAATTGGATTTTAATTTTTACAATTTTAGAAAAAAAAACTGTCCCATTAAGACAGTTTTCATTGTGTATTTATTCTTTATTTCACAGGAGTTTCTCTCGCAGCTTCGTATATAATCGAATCTCTTTGCTCTTGCGTCAAGTCATATTTGTAATCAAATATTGCAGATTCCCAATCTCCATATCCAACATTTGGCAATACAATAAATCGTTTTCCAAATTCAGATTTTAAAGTTTCTACAGCTGCCGCTCTTTCTTTTTCAGATTTATGATTATCAAATAAAGAAGAAAAATCTGTTAAACTATCTCCTAACAATAAAACAATATCATAATCTTTCGAAATATTTTGACGACGTGCTTCTTTGCTACTTTCTTTAATTCTCAAAATTAAATTCTGAGCACTTTGAATTGGATAATTGTATTTTTCTAAATTTGCCAAAGTTCCAGAACGCTCCACTTCGTATCGATTTGTAACGTAAAAAATCTGAACACCTTTACTCGCCGCATACTGAAAAAACTCTTGAGAACCAACCAAAGGAGTTGCAATTCCTTTCGACGTCCAATTTGCCCAAGTTTCTTGCGACCACGTTTTTCCTTGACGCGCCATTTCTACTGCATAGTACGAATTATCCAAAAAAGTTTCATCAATATCCGTTACAATCGCTAAAGGTTTAGCGCCTTTTGTCGCAATAGCTTCATCCAATCTCATTTTAGCAACATTATAAGCTTGCTGGCTCAAGGCTTGATATTCAGCGGCACGTTGTTGAAAAAATGCAGCATAAATTTTACCATCAACTTGCAAACTTTTTTGCTGAACTGGTTGTTGTTCAGCAACTATTTTTGGTGTTTGACAAGCTGTTAATCCAAAAAGCATCAAACTTCCAAGCATCAATTGTATATGTTTCATTTCTCTAAATTCTGAAATGCAAAATTAAGCCTTACAATTCAAATCAAAAAATCAGATTACTGAATGTATTTAATCGATTCGAAAGTTATTTGATGAAAATAGTTTTTGAACTGATGATGTTCTCCATTAATTTCTATATCAATTTCCAGATAATCGTTTTGATTAAAATGAATTAAATCTGTTTCGAAGAAATAAATATTTCGGATAACGTGAGAATCAGGTAAAATGGTATTTTTCAATAAAATATCATTTGTCCCCATTGCCAATTCTCCATAAAATGTAACATCAGCTTTGATCTTTTTTTGAGAAGAATTTGAATAAAAATCAGCTTCAACGATATTTATACGAACTGTTTTTTCGGTATTATTTTGAATAGAAATTAAGAATTCTAATGTATTTTTTTTCTTTGTTACCGAATCTATTTTTACTTGAAATTCTGAAATTTGTTGATTAGAATCATCAATCAAATCATCATTTTTTTCAATTTTTAAAAACGATATTTTCGGTTCTTCTTCTTTCGGAAGTGGCTTTTCTATTTGAGCTGTTTTTAATTTTTTGTAAATAACAAACAGCACTAACAATACAAGTAAAATGAATAAATATTTCATTTTACAAATTTAGAAATTAAATCGTTTTTCTGATTTCGAAAAAATGATTTGTTTCGCTTTAGACAATTTTTTTTCTGAAGCTAAAAGCACAAAAAGCTAAAACAAGTACACTTCCTGCTACTGCCAAACTAATAGGATTTGAAGATTGAGAAGTATTTTTAGTAAAATTTGTATGTATTAATTGTGAATTGCTAATATTTCCTGTTTGAGAAAATGAAATGGTTGTGGTCGCAATCAATAGTAATAAAAATTTGAATAAAGTTTTCATAGTTTGTTAAATAAAATCAAAAGTTTAGTTTTTGGTAATAGAGATTTCTATAAACAAATACAATGCCTAATTTTCTTAAAATCAAATAATTTGCAATTTAGTAATGATCGTTCAATATTCAATTTTTTTGAGGGGGACAATTGGGGGGACAAATTATAAAATACTATTTATCAATTATATAAAAACAAAAAAAACTCAATCAATTTACTGAATTGAGTTATTTATTTATAATATAAAAACTTTAATCTAGTTCTATTTTCACTAAATGATTGTCCAATAAATAATCTATTAAATCTTGTGACTTATAATCAATCGGATCTTTTATTTGCTCTTTTGCTTTTGAATGTTCTTCAATTCGATGCAAAGCTTTGTAAAAGCGTCGAACTTCATTCAGATTCTTCAAAATTAATTTTGGAGCTTCAGCTTTTTCACCATTTTCTTCCTTGCAAATCATCGTAAAATAAGACGAATTACAATGTTTAATTTCACCTGTTTGGATGTTTTGACTTTCTACTCGAATTCCTACGACGATTGACGTTCTTCCGACATAGTTAACCGATGCTTTTAGCGTTAATAATTCTCCTACTTCTACTGGCGTTAAGAAATCTACTCTATCCACAGACGCCGTGACACAATATTTTCCAGAGTATTTGGAAGCACATGCAAATGCAATTTGATCGAGTAGAGAAAGAATGAATCCACCATGAATTTTTCCACTAAAATTGGAATGGGATGGAAGCATTAATTGCGAAAAAGTTACCAATGAACTTTTTACCGTTTTGTAAATCATTTTATCTATTGTTGTGTGTGTGTTCAATTTGTAGTAATTAAGTTTAGACTGTAAAATTCATCTGCAATTTCGCGATTATTAGACAAACGAGGAACTTTATTTTGTCCGCCCAATTTCCCTATCGATTTCATATAATGCTGAAAACCTTCTTTTTTAACCTCAGAAACGACAAGCGGACGCAAAATATTTCCCGTTATCAAATCGTCATAATACGTATTTTGACGACGCATTTGCGCATCTAATTCTTCATTAAAAATGGTTAGATTCTCAGGTTTTTGATCAAATTCTATTAACCATTCGTGATAAGGCAAACCTTCTGCTGGATTAACTTGAGGCGCAACTGTAAACTCATTTACACTCGCTGGATATTTTTCTAAAGTTTTTTGCAACGCCTGTTCCACTTCGTGACCAATTACATGCTCACCAAAAGCAGATGTATAATGTTTAATTCGACCAGAAACAACAATTCTATAAGGTTTTATCGAGGTAAAACGAACTGTGTCACCAATATTATATCCCCACAAACCTGCATTTGTATTGAGAATTAGAACATAATCTTTTCCTACTTCAACATCTTTCAATGAAATTCGAGTTGGATTTTCATCAAAAAATTCATCAACTGGAACAAATTCATAAAAAATTCCGTTGTTCAGTAAAAGCAATAAATCATCATTTTTTTGAGAATCTTGATACGCAATAAACCCTTCTGAAGCAGGATAAGTCTGAATACAATCTATTTTTCGACCAATTAATTGATTCACTTTATCACGATAAGGTTCATAATTTACACCTCCTGTTACCATTAATTGTAAATTCTTAAAAATCGACTGAACGTTTTCTTTTCCAGAAACTTTAATCAATCGTTCAAAATACATAATCAACCAAGGCGGAATCCCAGAAATCAGCGTCATATCAGCTTTCACCGTTTCATCCACTACTCTATCCACTTTCGTTTCCCAATCTTCAATCACATTTGTTTCATAAGACGGCAAACGATTTTTTTGTAAATAATTTGGAACAAAATGCGCACTAATTCCAGAAAGTCGACCAACTTTCAATCCGTTTATATCTTCAAGAATTGGACTTCCTTGTAAGAAAATCATTTTTCCGTCAACAAAATTAGAATTCTTTGTTTCATTAATATAAAACAATAAAGCATTTCGAGCAGAATTTATATGCGAAGGAACGGATTCTTTTGTAAGCGGAATATATTTTGCACCAGAAGTAGTTCCAGAAGTTTTAGCTAAATAAAGAGGTTTTCCAGGCCATAGAATATTAAGTTTCCCTTCAATTACCTCATCAAAATAATGTTTCAACCCTTCGTAATCGTTGATTGGAACTTGCGATTTGAAATCTTCATAATTTTTGATTGATTCAAAATGATGATCAACTCCAAACTTTGTATTTTTTGCAGCAATAATCAATTCATTTAGAATTTTGTCTTGTGTTTCTAGCGGATGATTTATCCACTTTTGTTCTTTGTTGACAATGTATTTTGCAAAAATTTTCGCTAAAAAAGCTTTCATGCTGTTCCTTTAAAACATTATTATTGGTCGAATTTAAACGAATATTCTAAATAATTTAACAACAATTGCAATGATTTTTCTTAGTCAAATCACTAATTACATTAAAGCTAAAACGTTAGCTATCATTTTATAATCATCCCGTAAAAAGTCGCTTCTCTATTATTTCTATTCCACATAAAATTATCTTATTTTTTCGAGGGATACAAGATTTTTTCTAATCGAACGTTTTATTGTAGATTTGTTTTTATTCGCTATCATGAAAAAGATTGTAATGAGTATCTTCGCCGCAAGTTTTTTAATCGGCTGTTCTACGCAAAAAAATAGTTTCAAAAACCGACAATATCACAAGATGACATCGTGGTTTAATGGAGTATTCAATGCTGAGGATGAGTTAGAAAAAAAGAAAACAGAACTGCAAACGAATTATGTAGAAAATTACTCGAAGATTTTACCTGTTGGAATAGAATATTTTTCTGTTTCAGATTCTACCAATGTAGGTGGATTTAATAAATCCAATTTTGGTATTGGAGGTGGAAATCGAAATAATCAAGATAAAGTAGAAAAACCTGTAGGATTTGCTGCTGTAGAGGCAAAAGCTTCAAAAGCTATCGAAAAACATTCAATGTTAATCAAAGGAAAAGAAAATAATCCTTTGATGGGACGCGCTTATTTATTGATTGGAAAATCATTATTTTATCAAAAAAAATACTTTGAAGCACTTGATGCTTTAAACTATGTTGTCAAAAATTTCAAAGATTCTAAATATGCTCAAGAAGCGCATGTTTACAAAACTGTTGCCGAAATAAAAGGTGGAAATTACTTTGATGGAATCGAAACTTTACAAAAACTTTACGAAAACGATCCATATAAAAGTAAAGAATTAAAAACAATGATTGCGCGAACGTATGCTCAATTTTTGATTGATCAAAAAAAGTACGAAGAAGCGCTTGATCCATTACAAAAAGCCGAATATTTTTCTACAAATAAAGATGAACGCGTTCGTATATTTTATACGTTAGGACAAGTTTTTTCTAAATTAGGAAAACAACAAGAGGCTGGTGAAGCTTTCACGCAAGTTTATAAAATGAAGCCTGGATTTGATATGGAAATCAAATCACAGTTGGCGATTGCTGCTAATTTTGATCCAAAAATTAATAATTACGGAAATTACAAGCAAAACTTGTTGGACATCTCGAATAAAGGAATTTATGCATCGAAGAAAAACGAGTTATACTACGGAATTTCTGAAATGGCTTTTCGAGCTGACAAAATGGATGATGCTGTAGAATATGCAAAATTGAGTTTGAAAGAACCAATGTCGGATCCTTATATTCGTGGGCGTGCTTTCGAAAATTATGGTGATATAAAGTTCAAGCAAAACGATTATGTTTATGCTTCGGCTTATTATGATTCGGCACAAACGAGTTATAATTTGCCAGAAGATCAAACGCGTATTCAGAAACGAAATGATGTTTTGAAAAAATTGATGGAGAAACATTATTTAGTTCAGAAAAATGATTCAATTCTAAAACTTGCTGCACTTCCAAAAGAAGATCAATCAAAATTCTTTACAGATTATATCGAAAAATTAAAGAAAAAAGAAGAAAAGCAAGCCATAGAAGAGCAAAAAGAAATGGAAACTTTTCAGTTAGAAAATAAAACGGCAAGTTTCACGACGAGTTTTAACAATGCTGATAAAGGAAAATTTTATTTCTATAATCAAAATTTAAAATCAACTGGACAGCAAGAATTCCAACGTATTTGGGGAGGAATTTCCTTAAAAGATAATTGGAGAAATTCGAATGCAATAAGTACTGCAATTGAGGATAAACAGAATGAATTGACAGGGCAAATTGCTGCTGGTGATCCAAGACGTTTTGAACTTGATTATTATTTAGATCAAATTCCAACTTCTCAAAAAGCTCTGAATGACTTGAAAGTTGTAAGAGATACAACGCAATTGTCTTTAGGGACTGGATATTTTGATATTTTCAATAACGCTGAGTTAGCTGGAAAAGAGTTGAAAGCGTTGGTTGCTTCTCCTCCAAAATCTGATGATGTGTTATTAAAAGCGACTTATCAATTGTATCGTATCTATAAAAATCGTGATCAAAAATTAGAAGATGAATACAAAAATATCATTCTAACAAAATATCCAAATACGATTTATGCAGGTTATATTCTTAATCCAGAAGTTGAATACATCACTGCTGAAACAAAAGAAGCTTTAGAAGCCTACAAAGTTGCATACACGTTGTATCAAGATAAAAAATATGATGACGTAAAGAAAAAAGTACAAGAAGCAATTGTGAAATTTCCTACTGAAATTATCATTGCTAAATTTGCTTTATTAAATGCTTATGCGATCAAACAAACTGGAAAAGATAGCGATTTTGAGCAAGCTTTAGAAATTGTAATTACGGCTTATGACGGAACCGAAGAAGCTAAGCAAGCAAAACGTTTGTTGGATAAATTGCGTAATCCTAAGAAAAATGTAGAGGAACCTGAAGCTACATCTCCTAAAGCTCCAAAACAACTGGAAAGAAATGAAAATTTTAATAATGAAGAAAATACAAAACGTAGAACAGTAAAATAATATAAAAAAAGAGTTAA
>NZ_DEVJ01000080.1:14878-15144 GCF_002362875.1 Empedobacter sp. UBA3239
TTAACTCTTTTTTTATATTAATACTTATTTATTCTAATAATCATCTAAATCATTTTTCTTAAAAAACGGGATTCTTAGTAGATTGAGAATTCCAGATTTGTTCACGGTATTCTTGTGTGTGGGTACGTCATATCCTCGTAGACTAAATTAGTAAAAAACTAATATAGCCTTATGATTATGAAAAAGACAAAAGAAATAGCAGCTTATTTAACTTATATTAAAAAATTACAAGTTCTAAAATATGCTAAAGAATATGGAAATAACAC
>NZ_DEVJ01000078.1:0-15971 GCF_002362875.1 Empedobacter sp. UBA3239
TAATTTGGTTAGGAAAAGTATGAGGAGTTGGTTTCTTTCTGAGTAAACCTTCTTCTCCATGTTCTTCATATGCTTTTTTCCATTTATAAAATGTACTCTTTTTAACACCATAAAATTTATAAGCTATAGTGTTATTTCCATATTCTTTAGCATATTTTAGAACTTGTAATTTTTTAATATAAGTTAAATAAGTTTGGATTTCTTTGGTCTTTTTAATCATCATAAGGCTATATTAGTTTTTTACTAATTTAGTCTACGATGATCTGACGTACCCACAATTTGAAAGTGTCTTCTCCTTTTTGAAGTAATGGTGGAAGACTTGTTTATGTTTTAGTATTTCGGTCAAATGATTTTGGATTGTAAATATTGTCTTCAAATTCTTTCAGTAAACCAATTGTGCAACGATAAACAAATTAATCACCGCATAACTTGCGGAGAATATTCAAATATTTACCGCAAAACAGTTATAACAAGTTTTCAATAACCTTTTGCAAAGAGAAAATAATTGAATATTCATATAAAAATGTCCGTTATTTCAGTCGTTTTAATTATATTTGTATGAAATAACGGACATTTATGAAAAAACAAATTGTTTTACCTCGTTATAAAGATACCTTATCACAAATGGGTGAGCAAATAAAACTTGCCCGTAAACGTCGCAAATTAACAGCGGTACAAGTCGCTGAAAGAGCAGATATTTCCAGATCCACTTTAAATCTCATCGAAAAAGGAGAGCCAAGTGTAGCGATGGGAGCTTATTTCAATGTGCTTCGGGTTTTAGGCTTACAAGATGATTTTTTAAAGTTAGCAGCAGACGACACACTTGGTCGTAAACTACAAGATTTAGAGATATTATAGGATGGCAGTACAGAAAACAGATATATATGTTTATGCTGATTGGCAAGATTTAGAAAGTCCAATACTAATGGGCGTATTATCGGCCTATCAAGCCAAGGGACGAAAAGCATTCAGCTTTTCGTATGATAATCTATGGTTAAAATCTGGACATCATCATCAGTTAGATCCCAATTTACATTTATTTGCAGGGCCACAATTTGCTAATGATAAAGAAAACTTTGGACTCTTTCTAGACAGTATGCCTGATACTTGGGGACGTACCTTAATGAAAAGACGTGAAGCTCAACTCGCTAAAATAAAAGGTGAAAAAGCGAAAACATTATATGATATTGATTTCTTATTAGGTGTCTATGACGAAACACGTATGGGGGCGTTGCGTTTTAAACTAGATCCAAAATCTGACTTTTTGGATAATGATACCGAAAAGGCTACGCCACCATGGTCTACTGTAAGAGAACTTCAACAAGCTGTCGTTCATTACGAAAATGATACCGATAATGAAGCGATAAACAAATGGTTACAACTATTAATAGCTCCTGGTTCTTCTTTGGGTGGAGCTCGTCCAAAAGCTAATATTTTAGATGAGCATAAACATCCATGGATTGCTAAATTTCCATCTAAGAATGACACTATTGATAAAGCTAGTTGGGAATATTTAGCGTATCAATTAGCGATAAAAGCAGGGATAAATATGTCGGAATGTAAAATAGAAAAGATTAATGGTCCGTATCATACTTTTTTTACCAAACGATTTGATCGTGAAGGAAGTAATAGAATTCATTTCGCATCGGCAATGACCATGACAGGAAATAACGAAGAAACCATAAAAAATCAGCCTGCCAGTTATTTAGATATTGTGGAGTTCATCCAATCGAATGGAGCGAACATCAATGAAAATTTAACCCAATTATGGCGTAGAATCATTTTTAATATTGCGATATCCAATACTGATGATCATTTACGAAATCATGGATTTATTTTAACGAAAGAAGGTTGGGTTTTATCACCTGCTTATGATTTAAATCCATCCATTGATAAAGATGGTTTAGCCTTGAATATTGATATGGATAATAATGCGTTAGATTTTGAATTAGCGAAAAGTGTTGGTGAGTATTTTCGATTAACGACTACAGAAATGGATCAAATAATCGATGAAGTAACTTCTGTAGTTAAGAATTGGCAGGATATCGCTAAACAAATTGGAATTTCAAGAGCTGAACAAGAACTAATGGCAAGTGCTTTTAAATATTAGTTGCAATTAATAAAATAAAAAATCATTACAAAAAAGCACTAACGTCTTGTTTTGGGGTTTAAAAGGATTAATATTGTAATGTTTACAATAATGAATATACAAAAGATAAATTTTATCTTTCAAAAGAAATAAAGACAATGACAAATACAGCCCAAAGAGCAGAACTACAAGCTAAAATCTGGAAAATTGCCAACGAAGTACGTGGCTCAGTAGATGGATGGGATTTCAAACACTTTGTGTTAGGAACATTATTCTATCGTTTTATTAGTGAAAACTTTACTAATTATATTGAAGGTGGTGACGAAAGTGTAAACTATGCAAAATTAGCAGACGACATCATCACACCAGAAATTAAAGATGACGCCATTAAAACAAAAGGATACTTCATTTATCCAAGTCAATTGTTTGTGAATATTGTCGATAACGCCAATACAAATTCCAACTTAAATACAGACCTAAAGGCGATATTTACAGATATTGAAAACTCAGCAAATGGATACGAGTCTGAACAAGATATCAAAGGATTATTTGCAGATTTCGATACAACAAGTACACGTTTAGGAAATACCGTAGAAGATAAAAACAAACGTTTAGCTGCAATTTTAAAAGGAGTTGCCGAGTTAAATTTTGGTAGTTTCGAAGAAAGCCAAATCGACTTATTTGGGGATGCTTACGAATTCTTAATTTCTAACTATGCAGCCAATGCAGGAAAATCTGGAGGTGAATTCTTTACGCCTCAAAATGTATCGAAATTGATTGCGCAATTAGCGATGCACAAACAGACTTCGGTGAACAAAATTTACGATCCTGCTGCTGGTTCGGGTTCTTTGTTATTACAAGCAAAAAAACATTTCGATAACCACATTATCGAAGATGGATTCTTTGGACAAGAAATCAATCATACAACCTACAACTTAGCGCGTATGAATATGTTTTTGCACAATGTCAATTACGATAAATTCAACATCCAATTAGGAGATACTTTAACCGATCCTCATTTTATCGACGATAAACCTTTCGATGCCATTGTATCTAATCCACCTTATTCGGTAAATTGGGTAGGTTCGGACGATCCAACGTTAATTAACGACGATCGTTTTGCACCTGCTGGGGTATTAGCACCAAAATCAAAAGCAGATTTTGCCTTTGTGTTACATGCCTTAAATTATTTATCAAGCAAAGGACGTGCAGCCATTGTATGTTTCCCTGGTATTTTCTACCGTGGTGGAGCAGAACAAAAAATCAGAAAATATTTAATAAAAGAAAATTTTGTAGAAACAGTAATCAGTTTACCTGCAAATTTATTCTTTGGAACTTCTATTGGCGTAAATATCTTAGTTTTATCAAAACACAAATCTGAGTACAAAACACAATTTATCGATGCGACAGGTGAGGACTTCTACAAGAAAGTAACCAACAACAATATGTTAGAGGATGTACATATCGAGAAGATTATGCAGTTGTTTGATGCGAAAGAAAATGTAAAACATGTTGCAGTAACCATAGAGAATAAGATAATTGAAGAAAACGACTACAACCTTTCGGTAAGTTCGTATGTAGAAGCAGTAGATACACGCGAAGTGATAGACATTAAAGTCTTAAATACCGAGCTAACAGAAACTGTAAACAACATTACAACCTTACGTACAGCAATTGATAACCTAATTAAAGAAATCGAAGGATGAGTGAAATAATTTTATATACTGCAGAAGATGGACAAACTAAAATTAATGTCCAATTGGATGACGATACAATTTGGTTAACGCAAAAACAATTGGTTGAATTATACCAAACTTCAAAATCAACAGTAAGTGAACATATTAAGAATATTTTTACAGAAGAAGAACTGATTGCAGAAGCAACTGTTCGGAAAATCCGAACAGTTCAAATAGAAGGTAATCGTGAAGTTTCTCGTGAACTGGATTATTACAATCTTGATATGATTATTGCTTTGGGGTATAGAATAAACTCGAAGATTGCTACAGGCTTTCGTCAATGGGCAACCAATCGACTGAAAGAATACATCGTAAAAGGTTTCACGATGGATGATGAACGCATGAAAAATCTTGGTGGAGGCAATTATTGGAAAGAACTTTTAGATCGTATTCGTGATATCCGTTCAAGTGAAAAGGTAATGTACCGCCAAATATTAGATTTGTACGCTACAGCAACCGATTACGACCCAAAAAGTGATGCAAGTGTAACTTTTTTCAAAATTGTACAAAACAAATTGCATTATGCTGCTCATGGGCATACTGCAAGCGAAGTCATCTATATGCGTGTAGATAGCGATAAGCCTTTTGTTGGATTAACCAATTTTAAAGGCGATGAGCCTACACAAGCTGAAGCGATGATTGCTAAAAATTTTTTAGAAGAAAAAGAATTACGCGTATTAAATAACTTGGTAGCAGCCTATTTTGATTTAGCCGAATTAAATGCCATTGAAGAACGCCCAATGTGTATGAACGATTATATCCGAGAGTTAGATAATATCCTGAATTCGACAGGACGCAAAGTTTTAGATAATGCAGGGAGTATCTCTAATGCTGCAATGAAAGAGAAAGCAACCTTAGAATACAAAAAATACAAAGCCAAAACCCTTAGCAATGTGGAAAGTGAATACCTAAAAACCATTACAATCTTAGAAAAACAAGCTAAAGCAGGCGATAAACAGGCTAAAGCAAATAACAAAAAAGGAGGGAAATCATGAGCAAATTAGAAGAGTTATTACAAGGGGTTGATGTGAAGTGGTTGCCTTTGGGAAAAATATCCGAAATTAAAACAGGAAAAGGTGTTACAAAGAAAGATTGTTTGCCTTCTGGGATATATCCAATAATTAGTGGAGGTGTAAATCCTATGGGATATATTGATAGTTTTAATAGAAAGGAGAATACCGTAACAATATCAAGGGTTGGTGCAAATGCTGGTTTTGTTAACTTTATTACTAAAAAGTTTTATTTAAACGATAAATGTTTTTCAATTTTACAAAAAGAAATTTATATAAATAAGATAGAAAGTAAGTATTTATATTATTTTTTGAAATCAGTTGAAGAAAAGATAATTGAATTACAAAGTGAGGGTGGAGTACCTACAATAAATACAGTTAAAGTTTCAGGAATAAAACTACCAATCCCTTGTCCAGATAATCCAGAAAAATCTCTTGAAATCCAACAAGAAATTGTTCGTGTTTTAGATGAATTAACATCTTTAACCAATCAATTAACAACCGAATTAGAAACCGAACGCCAAAACCGTAAAAAACAATTCGAGTTCTTTCGTGAGCAGTTGTTTAGGTTTGAGGGTAAAGAAGTGGAGTGGAAAACTTTGGGGGAGGTTTTTGATATTGTTGCAGGAGGTGATGTGCCAAAGAAAAGTTTGTCGAATGTAAAAACGGAAAAATTTCAGTATAAAGTTTTATCAAATGGAATCAATGAAAAATCTTTATATGGTTGGACGGAAATTCCTAAAATCAGTAAACCAAGTTTAACAATATCAGCAAGAGGAACAATTGGATGGACTAGCATACAATACCTACCTTTTTATCCAATTGTTCGTTTGCTAGTTTTAACACCTAAAATTGAACTAAATTTAAAGTATGCTTATCATTATATGAAATTCGTTGAAAATAATTATAATGTTTCAACCTCTGGCATACCACAATTGACTAAGCCCATGGTTAAAGATATTTTGATTCCTTTTCCTTCCATTTTGGATTTGTCAAAATCTCTATCAGAACAAGAACGCATTGTTCGTTTATTAGATCAATTCGATGCCACACATACAGCCATCGAAGAAGAAATTACAAAAGAAATCAAACTAAGAACTCAACAATACGAATATTACAGAGAAAAGTTATTAAGCTTCCCGTCATTGCGAACAACGTGAAGCAATCCAGAAAAGCAACCCCAAACCAGTAAACCAAAATGAAAAAAGGAGGTGTAGTCTATATTATGGCAAACAAAAGAAACGGTACTCTATACACAGGCGTAACAGCCGATCTAAAAAGACGTGTATACGAGCATAAAACAAAATATAATCCCGAATCTTTTACGGCAAAATATAACTGCACAATCTTAGTTTATTACAAAAGCTTCCATTCAATTGAAGACGCAATAACAGAGGAAAAAAGAATAAAAGCAGGTAACCGAAAAAATAAATTAAAACAAATAGAAACACTCAACCCAAATTGGATTGACTTATGGGATGAAATTAATGAATGGTAACTCCACGTCATTGCGAGCAAAGCGAAGCAATCCAGCAAACAACGCAAGCAAAGCAATTCAGTCATTGTTCTCCGTCATCGCGAGTATAACCAACGTCATTGCGAGCAAAGCGAAGCAATCCAGCAAACAACGCAAGCAAAGCAATCCAGTCATTGCTCACCGTCATCGCGAGTATAACCAACGTCATTACGAGCAATGCAATTTAGAAAGTGAAACAAATTAGAATCTAAACCATTCAACCCATTAACAGCTACTTAGAATAACATAAGATGTACAAAACGATTGCAGAATCCAACAATTACATTGTATTGGACAAATACACCAAATTCTACGAATTAAACGAGGCTCCGATTGCTTATCAATCAGAAGCTGCCTTAGAAAAAGAATTCATCCAAGATTTAATTAATCTGGGATACGAAAATCCGACTCATCTCAAATCAACGGATGCCATGTTAGCCAATGTGCGTACACAATTACAAGCATTGAATAATATGGTATTTACCGATAACGAATGGGCGCGTTTCCTTGTAGAATATTTAGATAAACCAAGTGATAGTTTAGTCGATAAATCGCGTAAACTTCACGATAACCACATCTACGATTTTGTATTTGATGATGGACACATTCAAAACATCTATTTAGTCGATAAAGAGAATATTACGCGAAATAAAGTGCAAGTCATTTCTCAAGTCGAACAAACAGGTTCACACGCCAATCGTTACGATGTAACAATTCTGGTCAACGGATTACCGATGATTCAAGTAGAGCTGAAGAAACGTGGCGTAGCCATTCGCGAAGCGTTTAATCAAGTCCATCGTTATTCAAAAGAGAGCTTTAATTCAGATAATTTGCTATTCAAATACTTGCAGTTGTTTGTAATTTCGAATGGAACAGATACACGTTATTTTGCCAATACCGTTACGCGTAACAAAAACAGTTACGATTTCACGATGAATTGGGCAAAAGCAGATAATACCTTAATCAAAGATTTAAAGGATTTTACAGCCACATTTTTTCAAAAAAACACGTTATTAAATGTATTACTAACGTATACGGTTTTAGACATCAAAGATACATTATTGGTCATGCGACCTTATCAAATAGCAGCAACCGAACGTATTTTATGGAAAATTAAAAGTGCTTATCAAACCAAAAAATGGTCATCCTTAGAAAGTGGTGGGTACATTTGGCATACTACTGGTTCAGGGAAAACCTTAACCAGTTTCAAAGCTGCTCGTTTAGCGACTAAATTAGATTTTATCGATAAAGTATTTTTCGTGGTAGACCGTAAGGATTTAGACTTTCAGACCATGAAAGAATACCAAAAATTCTCGCCTGATAGTGTCAACGGTTCAAACAGTACAGCAGGTTTAAAACGAAACATCGAAAAAGACGACAACAAAATTATTGTGACAACCATTCAGAAGTTAAACAACTTAATGAAAGGCGATCAAGAGTTGGATATTTACAATAAACAAGTTGTTTTCATATTTGATGAAGCCCACCGTTCTCAATTTGGTGAAGCCCAAAAAAATCTGCAAAAGAAATTCAAAAAATACTACCAATTCGGATTTACAGGAACACCCATTTTCCCTGAAAATGCCTTAGGTGCAGAAACCACAGCAAGTGTTTTTGGATCAGAATTACATGCCTATGTCATTACAGATGCCATCAGAGATGAAAAGGTTTTAAAATTCAAGGTGGATTATCACAATGTAAAACCACAATTCAAAGGTGTTGAAACGGAAGTTGATGAAAAGAAATTAAGTGGAGAAGATGCAAAAAAAGCATTTCTGCATCCTGCACGTATCAGCGAAATTTCGAAATACATCTTACAGAATTACCGCATCAAAACACACCGTACAAAAGGTGGAAACAATGGTTTCAATGCGATGTTTGCGGTGAGTAGCGTAGAAGCGGCTAAATTATATTACGAAGAATTAAACCGTCAGCAATAGACAGTGAAAAACCGTTGAAAATTGCGACGATCTTTTCTTTTGCAGCCAACGAAGAACAATCAGCAATTGGAGAAATCATAGACGAATCATTCGAGCCTTCTGCTTTAAACAGTACAGCAAAAGAATTCTTAACGAAAGCCATCAACGATTACAATAAAATGTTCAAGACAAGTTATGGTGTGGATAGCGATGAATTTCAAAATTATTACCGCGATCTTTCAGAACGTGTGAAAAACAAAGAAATCGATTTATTAATCGTTGTCGGTATGTTTTTAACTGGATTTGACGCACCAAAATTAAATACCTTATTCGTTGATAAAAACTTACGTTACCATGGTTTAATTCAAGCATTTTCACGTACCAATCGTATTTTAGATGCAACGAAATCTTTTGGAAATATTGTTACGTTCCGCGATTTAGAACAAGCAACAATAGATGCGATTACCTTATTCGGAAACAAAAACACCAAAAATGTTGTTTTAGAGAAAAGCTATAAAGAATATTTAGAAGGGTTTACCGATGCTTCAACTGGTGATGCACGTAGAGGATTTATTGAAGTAGTTAACGAATTAAATGAAAAATTTCCAAATCCAGATGCAATTGAAAAGGAGAAGGATAAAAAGTAGTTTACAAAATTATTCGGGGAATATTTACGCGTTGAAAATATCTTACAAAACTATGATGAATTCACAAGTCTAAAAGCCTTACAAAGCATTGACCAAAACGATGCTACTGCTGTAGAAGAATTCAAAGAAATGTACCATGTTTCGGATGATGATTTAGCTGTGATGCAAAAGATTCAGTTGTTACCACAACGTGTAGAACAGGATTATCGTTCAACGTATAATGATATTCGTGATTGGTTAAGAAAAGAAAAAGAAGGGAAACAACCAGAAGATGGTGGAATCGATTGGGATGATGTGGTATTCGAAATTGATTTATTAAAATCACAAGAAATCAATTTAGATTACATCTTAGAATTAATCTTCGAGCACAACAAAAAAACAAAAAACAAAGCCAAATTAGTTGAAGAAATAAGTCGAGTAATTCGTGCAAGTATTGGGAATAGAGGAAAAGAATCTTTAGTTGTAGATTTTATCAATGAAACAGATTTAGATACTATTCCAGATAAAGCAACGGTTATTGATTCGTTCTTTAAGTATGCGCAAGTCAAACAAAAAGAAGAAGCAACCCAATTAATCACAGAAGAAAACTTAAACGAAGAAGCTACAAAACGCTATATCGAATCTTCATTAAAACGTGAATACGCAAGTTCTAACGGTACAGAATTAAACGCCATTTTACCAAAAATGAGTCCGTTAAATCCACAATACCTAACAAAGAAACAAACCGTATTTCAACGAATAAGCGCTTTTATAGATAAGTTTAAAGGAGTTGGTGGAAGATTATAAAGAAGTCTATCTTTAAAAATAGTATTGATCCTCAACAGCGAAGTTGAGGATTTTTTAATGTTTATAATGCAGAATGTAGTCACATTTTATTATAGTGATATAATTAAAATAATATTATGTTAAAAAAATCAACTTAAAAAATATTTATTTACAAAAAAGATGTATTGTATTGGTTTTAATATATTTTAAATCAAGTAATTAATATCTGTGATAAAGCAGATCAATTAGATATTGATTATGACTTGAAATATAAGGTTAGAGAAATTATTTCAGAAGTATTAATAATAAAATAGAATATGAACCCACCTATTTGGTGGGTTTTTATTTTATTTATATCAAATTCTCAAAAGCTTCATCAATTTCATGATCTTTAAAATCTTCTAAATAAGATTCTGTTGTTTTAATTGACTGGTGACCAAGAGCTTGTTTAATTTTAGAAACTTGAACACCATTTCATAAAGATAGTGTAGCAAAAGTATGGCGAGCGGTATAGAAATTTATTTTTGAGTCAATTTTTAGTTCTTCAAATATTAACTTTAATTGTTTATTATAATAGCTTCTAACACTATGTTTTCGCTTAATTAACGTTTCTTCATTATAATCAAGAATATCTTTCTTTAGTATTGGGAAAATGTAGTTAGTAGGAAAGGGACGATATTCTTTGTAGAATTTCAATATTTCGTTTGTAATATCATTTTCTGGAATTTTTACACGAATATTTATGCCTGTTTTATTTCTTTTGTAAGAAAATTTACTATGTTCTATTTCATCCCATCTTAATTCTGCTAAATCAGTAAAATTCATCCCTCTTGCATAAAAGCTAAATAAATATAAATATCGTGCATTTGTCGCTGAAGGAATCTTTTTAATATCAAAATCTATTAAATTTTGTAATTGCTCTTTTGTTAGTGCTTTTTTTATTTTTTGAGATTTAAGAGCAGATATTTTGTAATCCTTAAAAGGATATAATTCCTGTTTTGCAATTTTTGATTTTATTGCAATATTAAAAGTTGCACGTATATTTCTCATATATACTCCAATACCACCATCTTTACATCCTGTTTTTCTTAAGAATGTTTCATAATTTAATAAGAAGTTATAATTAATATTATTAAAAGAGTATTTATCAATATTACTTTTAAATTTCTTTAAAGATTTCAGCGTATCATTATGCGAATCACTGTAACTAATTTGTTTTGCGTCATAAAGTTGTTTAATTCTCAATTCTAAGAATTCTACAAAGTTGTTAGTCAAGTTAGAGTTTTGACTAATGCCATCTGCGTATGGGCGTAAGAACATACGGCACAAGAGTTGACCTCAGTTACTGCCAGTTGCAATCTTTCTAAAAATTGCTCATCAATGGTTTTCTGCTTTTTATTTTTGATAAATACTATTGCTGACCTCGCAGCTAATACCAGTGAACGAAATAGTTCTGATAAAGAAACTTTTCTTTTATACGAAGTTTGATTTTCAATGTTTTGAGGTATAGATATGTTATTATTCATTGTACTTAATTTTTATGTCCGCCAATGATGTTTCCGTCTTTCATTTCTATGGTTCGGTCACTTTTTTGAGCAAATTCATCATCGTGGGTGACAGCAATAATGGTCTGTCCAAAACTGCGGGTCAGGTCTTTGAAAATATCAAAAACAATGTCTGTATTCTTACTATCCAAATTACCTGTTGGCTCATCACCCATAATAATCAAAGGATCATTAATTAACGCTCTAGCAATGGCAACACGTTGTTGCTGTCCGCCCGAAAGCTTATTCGCAGCTTTGAAAGCTTGATCTTCCATACCCAGCATTTTCAACTTTTCATAAGCACGTTCTTCTATTTCTTTTGGAGAAAACTTACCAAGTTTCAGTGCGGGAATCATTACATTTTTTAGGCAGGTAAATTCTGACAACAGGTAATGAAACTGGAATACAAACCCTATTTTTTCGTTTCGGATTGTTGCCAGTTCATCAACCGATTTTCCTGTAATTAATTCATTATCTATCACTAAATTTCCATTATAATCTCTGTCCATAGTGGAAAGGATATAGAGCAAAGTAGATTTACCACTCCCTGACTTCCCGATAAGTGTTAGAAATTCACCTCTCTCTACTTCAAAACCAATATTTTTCAACACCTGAAATTCTACCGGGTCATAAAAATACTTGTCGATATTTTCTGTTTTTAAAACGATATTTTTATCCATGATTTACTTTCTAAAAATGCTGACCGGATCTACTTTTGCTGCTTTACGGGCAGGAATGTATCCGGCAAAAAATGTAATAACTAAGCCCATAACAACTCCCTGAATGAATTTCTGCAGTTCATAATCTACAGGAAAGTATCCTATGTCACCACCGATATATACCTTTTTCAACAAGGTAATCATTAGCAATGCCATCAACATTCCGCCAACTACACCAATCAAGCCAATAGATAATGCCTGCGTTACGAAAATCCGTATCACATCTTTCCC
This sequence comes from Empedobacter sp. UBA3239, assembly GCF_002362875.1. Lineage (NCBI taxonomy): Bacteria > Pseudomonadati > Bacteroidota > Flavobacteriia > Flavobacteriales > Weeksellaceae > Empedobacter > Empedobacter sp. UBA3239. The sequence goes on from NZ_DEVJ01000078.1 coordinate 12,177, forward strand.
TTTAAAACCAATAGCTTTTAAGATGGCAATGTCATTTATTTTTTGTGAAACGGTCATGTTCAGGATATTGTAAATGCCAAAACCAGCAATGAGCATAATGGCTGTAGAGACAAAATTGATCATAATGAACCGCATTTTGCTGAGTGCCATCAACGATTCGTTACTCTCTTTCCAATCTTCGGATTTGTATCCGGTTAACTGAGATAACTTTTCGGCAACGGCTGCCGCTTGATACGGATCTTTTACATTGACACTGATGTCTGTTACATACACATTGTTTTCTTTGAGCAATTGCTGGGCCGTGTATAGATTAACGTACGATTTGGTGTCGTCGGCAGTTGAATTAAATGATTGAAAAATACCTGTTACACGGAGATTTTTGGTTACACCTTTTTGTGATGTAAGATTGATATTATCACCAAGTACCAAGTTCATTTTTTCTGCTATTCCTATACCGATTACGATGCCGTTCGGGTCGGATTTCAGGGTTTCAAATTTGCCTTCAACCATTGATGATGTAATGCTGTACATCATATCTGCTTCGTCTGGCTTTATCCCGATGCTTAATCCACTCACCTGAGTTTTTCCGTTATTATAAAACACGCTTGTGTTGACTTGGGCTGTTACCACAGTTACTTCCTTCTGTTGTTGTACCATTTCTGCAATACCGTTCGGGTTAATGATGGTATTGACTTTGGGTACTACTTTCGGATTGGAAATCAGGTACTCGGCAGCAGTATCACTTACCAGATTTTTGCTGATGACATCATCATTGTACAACCGAATATGTGGAGTGTTTTTGAAAATATTTTCGTCAGATGCTTTATCAAAACCAACCAGTAAACTGTTCATGAAAATATAGATTGACATTCCGAGCAATACCCCAAGAACGGCTACAGCAGTCATTTTTTTGCCTGAAAAAAGGTAAGTTCTGGCTATGTCTGTATTAATATTCATCAGTCTAAAGTTTTATATGTTCCAGAATATCATCTTTGCTGATTCCTTCCAATATTTCTACATATTCGGTAGAAATGATACCTGTTTTTACAACAACGGGTTCGTCTTTTCCTTTTAGTTTTACCTTATTTCCAAAGCCCAAATAACTTCTCGGAATTAATAAAGCATTCTTCTTTTCGCTTGTCAAAATATTGGCTTCCAACTGTGTGCCGTAAATACTACTTGAAGGTGCTTCATTCAGCAACACTTTTACAACAAATGATTGTGTTTTTTCATCAAATGCAGCCACTATTTCACTGATTTTGCCTTCGTACACGTTGCTTTTATCTGTGTTAAACTGAATATAAACCAATTGTCCCAATTTTATTTTTCCGATGCTTTTTTCATCTACATTCAATACCACTTCCGGTTTGCTGTCATCAGCAATTGTAGCAACAATATCTCCTTTTCTGACATAATCGCCTGTTGATTTCAGCTTGTTGACAATCGTACCATTTTGAGGTATTATCAGTTGATTGTATCGTTCTATCACTTTGCTGTTTTGTAGCTGATTTTTGTTAGAAATCTGCTGTGTTTTGGCACGTTGCAATAGTTCTGCTTTTTGCTTTTTTAAGGCATTCAGCTGTGCCAGTGAATTTTTTGTTGCCAGTTGCATATTTTCAAATTCTACCTTGGCTACACTTTGCTTTTGGAAAAGTCGTTCATAACGTTCAGCTTGTTGTTTGTCTTGCTCGTACTTGCTTTCGGCATAGCGAATGTTTTGTTCCAGTTGCTGAATGGCAGGCGAATTTTCCGTTAGGTTTTCGTTGGCAATGGTTAATTGTTCCTCTGCCGAATGCGTATTGATACGGTTAGACGGATTGTCAATAACCGCAATAACCTTTCCTGTATTCACTTTGTCTCCCACCTCAAAATTGGCTTCTGTAAGTATGCCATCTGTTTGTGCCGTGAGATGATAAGCATCATCCCAATCGAGTATTCCTGATGCAAAAACTAATTCTTTTATATCTTTTACCACCGGCTGCGCTTCTTCCTTTGAACCACAGGATTGTAGTGTAACGAACAGTACAATGGTAACGAACAACTTTATTTTCATACGTCTAAAACTTATTATTGATGATAATTTTATTTTCACTAAATCCAATGCCTGCCAGAGCTGTAATAACATTTAGCTGGCTCAGCAGCATATCAGTTTGTGCAGTAAGTAATTTGTCTAAGGGCAGAATATTTTCCTGATATTGATCGAAGTATTTCTGATAAGTATCTTCTTTCAGGGTTTGAATTTTCTTAAAGTTTTCGAGCTGTGAAGATGTTTTTTCGTACTCCACCAACAAATTGCTATTGCGGGTTTCGTTTTCACGCAAAAAGTGAATACGATCATTTTCGGCCATTTGCCATTGCATTTTTTTCTCTTTTACCGCCGAATATTTTGAAACGGTAGTAGGTAAATCCCAACTCAAACGAAGACCAACATAATTATATCTAATCCAATTGGAATTAGGATGAAAAAAGGACTCATTACTCAAGTTTTGCCAATTAAAGGAAGATACAAATCCCAAAACGGGTAACTGTTGTTTTTGTGCCGCTTTCCATTCCTGTTCTGCCACTTTTTCTCTCAGCTGATAATGGTTTACCCATAAATTGTTGTTTGCTTCTGTCAATATTTGTTTATGATCAAAATCTCGAATGTTTTGATTTAAAATGGGATTGACTTCATTCTCAAAAAACAAAGCAAGATTTTGCTGTTGGATTTGGATATTAAATTGCAATTGCGAAAGCTGATCCTGTAATCGAATAAGGTTCACTTCGGCTTCGTTTACATCTTGTTTGCGTACAAGTCCTTCTTCAAATCTGTTGTTTACGATGGTTAAAATTTGTTTTGCAATGACAATATTCTGCTCTACCATCTGTTGCTGTCCCTGAAACGATAAGATATTAAAGTAAATGCCGTTCAACTGGTCATAAATAGTCCATTCGTTTATTTTTTGCTGATTAGCTACCAGTTCCTGATTGGTTTTGGCAAGTTTTATACGGCTTATATTTCCAATGTTAATAATATCGAACTGCGGTTGTATGCTGAATGTGCTGACATATTGCAAACCCATTGTGATTTCGCGAAAAGAACCGGGCAAACCGCCGAAAACTTCAGCAGGAATATAATTGGTTTGCAAATTCATATTATCAATAACCTGAGCCGATACCGGAATTCTCGGATTAAAGGCATTTCCAACTGCGGTTTTTCTGGTCAGCTCTGCTAAATTTTGCTGGATGATGTCATTTCTGAAACTGACTTTTTTCTCCTTTGCAAAGGCAAGTACTTCGTCCAGCGTATGAAATTCTTTCTTCTCCTGAGACCTTACCATAAAAGGCAAGAAAAGGATGACTATAAGCAATTTATGTTTGTGAATATTCACTAACTTTTTCATTCAAAAAAATATTATAAATTAGACCTTTATTAAAGCTAAAATGCTATTCATTGTTTTTTGTCCCTGAACCTCAACATCAAATTCAAAAGAAGCCAATTTCCACTTCAGCATTTGCAGCCGAAACGTACCCATCACAATATGCACGAGTTCTTCTGAAGCTATTACTGTTCTAAAAACACCTGTCTCTTGTCCTCCCTTTATCAGGGAATTGAAACGGATGAAATTGGTTTGTAATAATTGTTGTATGGCATTTTTTACCTCATCAGAATTATCAATCAACCCGTCTGATAAAACAATATTGATGAAGCACGGATTTTGTTTGAAATACGAAAACTGACTTTTAAAAAGTGATTTAAACTTTTCTTCTGGCAATTGTTTTGTATTGATAATAGTATTGTAATCTTCCCCTTGT
>NZ_DEVJ01000023.1:0-3134 GCF_002362875.1 Empedobacter sp. UBA3239
TCAAAATGCACAACGGGTAATAGAAGTATTTTGTTTAACAAAATAAGGAATTAATGAAGGAAAATAAATAGATTTTTATTTGAAACGGCAGTGATTTTTACAGTTTATTGCTATAAATAAGAGCCTACTTAAAATTAAGTATCAAATAATTTGAAATAAATTATTTGATAAGTATTAAAATAGGCTCTTGAAATTCAATCAATTCATCATCATCATCACTTTAACAGTTGATTGAATTCTTTTATATAAAATATAAAATATAAAATTTGGGCATTCCCTTTGGTCGGGATTTCCGTTGCAATCTTTTCTAATCAGAAAAGGATTTCCTCTACAATCCCTAACGCAAATACGAATCAATATTTATATTAAATAAACAATTTTTATAAATTACTTTGTAAGTAAGCAATCATTTTCTCAGCAACTTTTTCCGAAGATGCAGGATTTTGACCTGTAATTAATAAACCATCTACTACGACATGCACTCCCCAGTCTTCAGTTTTAGAGTAATGACCTCCTAATTTTTCTAATTCAGCCTGAACTAAGAATGGAACAACATCTGTTAATTGTACAGCATCTTCTTCAGAATTAGAAAAACCAGTTACATTTTTTCCTTTTACAAAAGGTTCTCCATTACTTAAAGTAATATTCTTGAAAACTCCTGGAGCATGACAAACAGCACCAACTGGTTTACCAGCATTATAGAAATCTAAAATCAATTGTTGAGAATGCGCATCATTTGCTAAATCCCATAGTGGTCCATGACCTCCTGGATAGAAAATAGCATCGTAATCCTCAGCTTTTTCATTAGCTAATACATGTGTATTTGCAATTAAAGCTTGAACATTTTCGTCTTTATTGTAACGCTCTGTAGCTTCTGTTTGTGCAGCTTCTGTTTCGCTATTAGGATCTATAGGAGCTTGTCCTCCTTTAGGTGTAGCAATAGTAACTTCGTGTCCAGCATCTACAAATTTGTAGTAAGGAGCAGCAAATTCTTCTACCCAAAATCCTGTTTTATATCCTGTATTTCCCAATTCATCATGAGAAGTAACAACAAATAATATTTTCATAATTTTAATTATTTAAATTCAACAATAAATTCTTCGTTTGGTAGTCTAACTTTTTTCATAGATCCAATCCAGTCTAATTCAGGATCGGCAACACCAACATACATTAAAGATACACTTTTAAGACCTAACTCGTCTAATTTTAAAACTTTATCTACAATAGCGTTATCAAAACCTTCTACAGGAGTAGTATCAACTTTTAACTCAGCAGCTTGTGCTAATGCAAGCCCTAATGCAATATAAGTTTGACGAGCAGTATGTGCAAAATTTTCCTCTGCTGATGTATTCAAGTAAATACCTTTTATTTTATCTGTATAACTTCCGAAACGACCTCTTGGCAATCCTCTTTCATCTGTAGTAAAATCATATACTTTATCAATTCTTTCTGCTGTATAGTTGTCCCAAGCAGCAAAAATAATTACATGTGAACAATCTCTCATACATTCAGGATTAAGAGCTCCTTTTACCAATTGATTTTTTAAATCTTGGTTCTCTACAACTAATACTTTAAAAGGTTGTAATCCAGATGAAGTAGGTGCTAGTCTAGCAGCTTCTACAATTTTATCAATTTTATCTTGACTAACTTTTTGCGATGGATTGTATGCTTTTACTGCATGTCTCCAATTTAAATCTTCTATTAATGACATTTTTTTAATTATTTCGTTAAAAACACAAACAACATAGCAATTAAAGCAGGAATACCTTGTAAAAAAAATATTTTTTTACCAGAGGTTATACCTCCAAAAATACCTGCAACAGTAATACATCCTAAAAAGAATAGACGAATATTGCAACTCCATTCTTGATTTTCTATAAGAAAAGACCAAATAAGTCCTGCAATCAAAAAACCGTTATATAATCCTTGATTAGCAGCTAGTCCTTTCGTAGGAGTAAACAAATCTTTTGGTAAAGATTTAAATGTTTTTTTACCTGCTGTTTCCCAAGCAAACATTTCCATCCAAAGAATGTAACAATGTTCAATTGCAACAACTACGGTTAAAGTACTTGCTATAATTTCCATATCTATTGTATTAACTTACAGAAACATTTAATTTAACTTCAATATTTCCACGAGTTGCATTAGAATAAGGACATACTTTATGTGCTGTTTCAATAAGCTTTTGAGCTTCTTCCATTGAAACACCTGGTATATTAGCATGTATCTCAGCTGCAAGACCATAACCTCCGCTTTCTAATTGTCCGATAGCTACTTTTGCTGTAACGCTCGTTTCTCCTGTTTTTATTTTTTGCTGTTTGATCACCAAATTCAAAGCGCTATCAAAACAGGCAGAATATCCTGCTGCAAATAGCATTTCAGGGTTTAAAAAGTCATCATTTGCACCTCCTAATGCTTTTGGAGTACGTACTTGCATATCTAAAACACCGTTTTCACTTTTTACTTGTCCACTTCTACCTCCCGAAGCTGTGGCTTGAGTTTCATATAATTTTTTCATTGTTGTTTGTTTAAAATTTTATTTGCTATTTTTTTTAATTGTTTAAGCTCATCTACAGATATCGCCATTGATTCTAACAATTTTTCAGGAATATCTTTAGCTTTCTCTTTCAAAGCACTTCCTTTTTTGGTCAAAGAAATTACTACAATTCGCTCATCTTCAATATTTCTACTTCTAACAATCATTTCTTTTTGCTCCATTCTTTTTAGTAAGGGTGTTAGTGTACCGCTGTCTAAGAAAAGTTTTTCACCTAATTGCCCTACTGTTTGCTGTTCTTCTTTCCATAAAACCATAAGCACTAAATACTGTGGATAGGTAATATCAAGTGGATCTAAATACAAACGGTACATGTTGATTATCTTTTTTGAAAGCGCATATATGGGAAAACAAAATTGATTATCTAGTTCTAGCGTATCTTTCATAGTTGATCAATATTAAATACATAACAAAGTTACAAAATTATATTGTACACAATATAATTTTGTAAAATATTAACAAATATTTTTTTTTAAATTACAATTTATAAACATTAAGTAATACCTTTTATAATATTTAAAAATAGAATTGATGACCCGTAGTGCATTTAGTTAATATTAATTTTTAAGTTGTTAATATT
>NZ_DEVJ01000025.1:0-28555 GCF_002362875.1 Empedobacter sp. UBA3239
TTCCCTTAAGTTGCTGGTACAATGGGAAATATTTTTTGAGAATTTTAGATGTGAGAAGTGAGATATTAGATTTTAGATTCTAAAACTTCGTTTTTACCGCAGAAAATGATTTGACGTTTTACTTTTCTTCCAAAAAAGAAAAGCAAAAGATATACTTTTAAAGGAACAACTTCGGATGAATTCTACGATATAGAAATCTAACTTATGAATAAAAAAGAATTTTCAAGCCAAATTCAATACATCTTCGCATCATACAACAAAATATATCCCTATATATATTAAAATAATTCATTTAATCTGTTGGGTGAAATGAATTATGTGATAAAAGTAAGGTAATAATTAGCAGATACGTTATTAAAAAAACTGAAATTCAAAACCTTGAAATTACTAAACAAATCAATATCATATATAGTAAAAAATTATTTTAGAGTTTTAGAAGTTCTTTGGAATGTAAATTAGAGAATAAATCGGATGTTGATAGAAAACAAAAAATATCAGATTTAGAAGTAGTTAGATTGAGTTTAACTGCCGATTTTATGTCAATTGACATCTAGAATTCTTTATTTAAAGATTAAATAATGCACATATATTTAATATACTTGAATGAAGTCAGTTCCATAAACGAATACGAATATTTTTTCTTTTTAGAAGAGATAAGAACAAAATTAGCCACTAAATTTTTAGAATTTTAAGATTATTTCATCGTTGATAGTATGACGTTGGAGATTTGCAAATTTGCACTTCATAGAAGAATTAGATTTGTTTCAAATTGTAAATATGTTAAAAAGTGTTAAATTTCTGTATCGGTGTATATCCAAAATGACACTTTTCTGTATCGGTGGTGTATCCACGCTGTATCCATTCTGTATCCATTGTATATCCGTTCCGTATGGTTTGTTCGGTGTTCGTGTATCGAAATATAAACATTATGTTTCTAGATATGAGTATTGAGAGGGTTGTACAATTTAATAACTAAAAAGCAATAAGTGTTTGATATGTAGTCAGTTAAACTGAATTCATTTCAGTTTCTCACCTAATAGATTGAAACACTTCTGAAAATCAATTTGTTTACATAAGTGAATTTGTGAATTAATAACAAAAAAACTTACAACGTTAACCATAAACCCTAAAAAAAACAAAACCCAACAGATTATGAACTGCACCCAAAAGTTTGGACACTAAAATTAATTATTATAAAAATGAGTTCGGTATTCAATCGGGCTCATTTTGTTTAGATTCGATTTAATTCTTTCGTTGTTGTAATAGTAAATATATTGTTTAATTTCTTTTTTTAGTTGTTGTATTGAATCAAATTTTTTCAAGTAAAATAGTTCTGATTTTAATGTTCCAAAGAAATTTTCAATAATTGCACTATCCAAACAATTTCCATTTCGACTCATACTTTGAATTATTCCTTTTTTTTAATAAACATTGATATTGTTTCATTTGATATTGCCAGCCTTGATCCGAGTAAAATAGCATTCATTATTTAATCGGTCTGTATTTATAGCAATTTTCCAAGCGGCTAAAGTGATATTTTCGATATTCAAAGTCTTATGGCCTAAACTCCATCCAATGACCTTTCTATCAAATAAATCGATTAATCTGTTGTTAAATACAAAAATCATTCTTAAGTTTGAATATAAGTATATCTGACACCCATTTCATGTAAGGTTTTGAATCACTAAGATCTCGATTAAGTAGTTTATTCACAGTTAAATAATTCTGTTTGGAATTTATTGTAACTCTTTACTTTTTCTTAATTTATTTCTTAAACCAAGCTCTTTTATATATTTAGCAACTGTTTTAAGGGATATCCTATAACCTAATGCGTCAATTCTGAATGAAGCCGAGGACTTCCATATCTTTGCTTAAATTCAAAATAGAAATACTTTATTTTATACAACATCAATTTTTTTCAAAAATCTATTGGAATAACCTCTCTTTCTCCATTTAAAATAGCTGCTGGAATTGATTTTTAATAGAAAACATATTTTCTCAATCGGAAATTGGTACTCATAATTCTTTATGAATCTATATTTCATCGACCGTTCTTGAAAAAAATGCTGATTGCTTTTTTTTAAGATATCACGTTCTAATTCAGCATCTTTTAATTTCTTATCTAATTAAACTATACACTGCTGTTCTGCTGTTAATTTTAAATTACCTTTTCATGGAAAACTGTTAGATTCATATTCTTGATCATCTTTGTGGCATTTGTATAATAATGATGTTTTATTACAAGTTCCCTTACTAATTCTGAAATATTACTTATTTCATAACTCAATTCTACTACTCGTAATTTAAATGAGGCATCGTAAAGATTTTTTGTCCTTTCATCATTTTAAGATAAGTCTAATAACTTTTCTTATACTCGAGTTTATGTTAGTATATCCATATCATGCTGTTGCAAAATATTTACTAAATAAAAAAGAGAACTAAAAAGTTCTCTTTTTTATTTTTGGTTGAATTGATTTATTTCATCTTCTCCACTTTTATATATTTATTTCCATCGACATCGCTCCATGTAGGACCTTCGACCGATACTTCATCTCCAATATTCAAGGATTTATATTCTTGATTGTTCTTTTGAAAATTTATGATGCTAATTGTTGCTTTGTAATGCTCTCCTTTTTTGGTTTCGATTGTTGCCATATAGCCATCTTTACCTTTTTCAAGTGCGGTTACTTTTCCATTCACAACAATTTGATGTTCTTCTAAAATTGAAGTTGAATCCGTATTCGCTTTGTTCGTAGTACAACTATTCATAAAAAGTGCAGCTACAAGAATAATTAAAGCATAAGATTTTTTCATAATTATAATTTAATGACAAAATAAACCAAACTTTATACCATATCTCTTCAATACGATGATTACTCTTCGCCTAAATTTTCTATTTCTGATTCTAGACCTTGTCCGAATTCACTTAAAGCAGAGTTTAAAGAAATCTCGTTGCAATATGCAGATCCTAAATCTAAACCTTTTTGTAAAAATTGCTCTGCTTTTTCTTTTTCCCCAGTAAAATAATAATACGTATAAAATAATCCGTATCCATCTGGATTTCCTAAATCAATCACACGTTGTGCTAATTGCTGTAACTCTTTATTTGGTTTAAGTTTTATTTCGTCCGCCGCATTCAATGTTTCGAAAACACCACCAGATTGTTCAGCAAATTTATAAGCAAAAACTACTTTACAGCTTTCATCAAAACCTTCTTTACACAGTTTTGCATTTGCAGCTTCATTTTCCTTTAATTTTTGATTCAAACTATTTTCATCTAAATCAAAAAGAAAAGAAGCATTATTTTTAAAATTGATATCATAATTCTGAGCCATCCAATTTGCACGTTGCGCTAATTTAGGATTTGATTGAGCTTTATTTTCGAAAGATTTCAAATTTGATTTATATACTTTTTTATCTACCCAATCTGAAATTCCTTTTAATTGATTTTTCTCTTTTTTGAAGATAAAAACCGTTTTTTCGACAAATATTATAACCGAATCGTTGCGTTCAGTAAATTCGTAACCAACCTCATCAAATTCACCGATTGTTACTCTTCCTTTTCCATCAAATTTCAATGGATTATATAATTCATCTTTTGCTTTTGTTGTAAAAACGCCTTCTAACGTATTTGTCGCTTGTTGGGCAAAAAGTGCTGACACCATAAATAATGTTGTCAATAAAAACAGTTTCTTCATTTTTTAGAAAGTCTCAATTAATATTACGCCAAAAATAAACGTTTTAATTTGTCTAAAACTCACTAGAAATAGTTAAAAAAATAAATTTCTTTGCAGTCAACCGAGGACTCAGGTAAGGTAAAACACATCTGTTTATAATTAACTGAGGACTCGGAAAAGGTAAAACATACCTGTTTATAATCAACCGAAGACTCAGGAAAGGTAAAACACATCTGTTTGTAATCAACCGAGGACTCAGGAAAGGCAAAACACAACTGTTTGTAATCAACCGAGGACTCAGGTAAGGTAAAACACATCTGTTTGTAATCAAATCTTTTAGACGGACAGTAGAAAAGCGAGAATAACACTTTAACTACTATTGTGAATGTTTATATTAGCAGGAAATTAAAGAAAAGCTGATTTAATGTTTTTTTTACGAAACTTGACTATGTTTAACTTCGTGAAAAAAAATAATGTTAGCTGTAATGTTACCAAATAAAACTGCTACAAATGAAAAAATCAGATGATATTGAAGTTTTTATTCCCGCGGAAATTTATAAAGTTTTGGAATTTAAACAGGAACAACTTCCTGGAATTGCCATTGTAAATGATAACTTGAAAAGCAAAAATTTGAAAAAAGTATTTTCTTGGAATTGCTCAATATTAATTGATTTTGATAAAACTATTGAAAATGGAATGCCTTCGGAAGAAGAATTAAAAATCATTGAAAAATTTGAAGAGTTTTTGGATAACAAAATTAAAGGTAATAATAAGGAGAAACCAAATGCACTTTTCTTTGCGAGAATAACTTGGAATTCAACTAGACAATTAATCTATAAAATTTATTCACCAGAATTTACAAATGATTTTCTTACTAAATTAATTAACTCAGAAAATTATCCTCGTGAATTTAATTATAGAATCGAGAAAGATGAAACTTGGGAATTAACAGAATGGTATTCAAGAAATATTGAAGATTAAAAACACTACAGCTAACATCACCTCACAAAATAACAATTTCAACTAAATAAAAATCCTTGTCAAGGTTTAGAACCTTGACAAGGATTTTTTTATGTATCAATTAAAATAATAAAAACTGAACGGGTTTGATTAAATATCTAAAAACGAAAGATTACTCTTCCCATTCTTCTTTTATTTGTCTTGCTTCATAATCTGCAACCATTTCTGCTTCATAATCTACTTTTTCTCCTTTTGAGAAACGACGAATTGCACTATCGAATAATGAATAAACCACAGGAACGATAATTAAGGTTAGGAATAATGATGACACTAAACCACCAATAATTACCCATGCTAAACCATTGTTCATCTCCGCTCCTGCTCCTTTTGCTAAGGCAATCGGAATCATACCGAAAACCATCGCAATTGTTGTCATCAAAATTGGACGAAGACGCGCATGATTAGCTTGTACTAAAGCATTGTGAGTAGTTTCGCCAGCTTCTTTTCTATGATTGGTAAAGTCGACCAATAAAATCGCATTTTTACACACCAAACCAATCAACATAATCATTCCGAGAATCGTGAAAATATTCAATGAATTGTTTGTTAATGCTAATACTACGAAAACTCCGATTAAAGATAATGGAATCGAAAACAAAACCACGAAAGGATAAATAAACGAGTCGTACAAAGCAACCATTACCAAGTAAACCAAGATAATTGCAGCTAATAATGCATAACCTAATGTACCAAATCCTTCGGATTGATTTTCTTCATCTCCACCCCAAACATACGATACACCGGTTGGTTTTTTACTATCAATTTTCTTCAAACTTTCCTTGAAATCAGTCACAATATCACCTGTTGTACGACCAACGGATTGTGCTTGAACTGTTACAGAAGGCGTTTTATCACGACGTTCTAAGAAACTTGGACCTGAACTTTGCATAACCGTTGCAAATTGATCCAATCGGATTTGTTGTCCTTTATCATTCACAAAAATTAAGCTACGAACATCATCAATATTCGAACGATTAAAATCATTGTACTGAATATTAATATCATATTCGTATTCACCGGCACGGAATTTACCATCTGTATTTCCAGAGAAAGCCGTTTGCATGGTTAAACCAACCGTTTGAAGATTCAATCCTAAAGAAGACATTTTATCACGGTCAACTTGCACATTAATTTCAGGATTACCCGCTTCTGTTGTTAATTTCACTTCCGAAGAACCTTTAATTTGTTCTAATTCATGCTTCGCTAACTCAGCAAATTTCATCGCGCTTTCTAAATTTGGACCAGTCACAACCAACGCAATTGGCGCTTGTTCCGCTCCAATCAAACCAACTGGAACAGTTTTCACTTTCACTCCAACCAATTCTTTTTCTAATTCACGTTTTACTTTCGCTGCATAAATAAACGAATTATCTTCACGCTCTGATTTATCATTTAGAATAACATCAATCTCCGACTTATAAGCTGTTGCTTGCGCCGCTCCAAAACCTTCGGAACTTTGACCAACCGTTGTAATCATATCAACAACTTCTTTTTTATCACGTAAAAATTTTTCTGCTTTTTGCGTTACAAAGTTTGACTCTTCGATTGTTGCATCTTTTGGTAATTCCATCTGAACTAAGAATTCTCCTTTATCTGTTTTCGGGAAAAATTCTCCACCAATGTATTTTCCTCCCATTAAGATGGCAATTGTCCCGAATAAAAGAATGAAAACTCCAATAAAAACACCAATTCTTCGAACAGTTGATTTTAAACACCATTCTAACATATCAGAAATGAAATGCGTGAATTTTGTTAATTGTTTTTCGAACCAAAGAATAAATTTTTCGAAAATATTTTTCCCCGTGATATGTTCTAATTTTCCGAAACGAGATGACAGCCAAGGTACAATCGTAAACGATGACAATAAGGATAATAAAGTTGCAATAACTACGGTAACACAGAATTGAGAAATAACGTTAGAAACCAAACCTGTACTCATTGCAATTGGTAAGAAAACCACTACAATTACCAATGTAATCGCAGTTACGGTAAATCCAATTTCTTTTGCTCCGTCGTACGATGCTCTAATTCTCGATTTTCCCATCTCCATATGACGGTAAATATTCTCTAAAACTACAATGGCGTCATCCACCAAAATTCCCACAACAAGTGATAAACCAAGTAACGACATCAAGTTTAACGTATAACCCATCAAATACATTCCGATAAACGTTGCGATTAACGAAGCCGGAATAGAAACCATTACAATAAAGGCATTACGAATACTATGTAAAAACAAAAGCATCACAATTGCAACCAACACAACGGCTAAAACTAAATCGAAAATAACGTGATCTGCAGCTGCCAATGTAAAATCAGACGTATCATTTACAATCTGAATTTTAAGACCTTCTTTGCTATAATCAGCTTCAACTTTTTTGATGGTTTCTTTCATCAATTCAGAAACAGCCACTGCATTTGCATCAGATTGTTTTACAACCTGAACAATAATCGCTGAACTCTGATTAACACGTGCAATTTTTTCTACTTCTTTCTGAGAATCATGCACAAAAGCAACTTCTGACAAACGAACTTGAATGCCATTATTTGAAGAAATTACTAAATTATTTAATTCATTAACCGATTTATATTTTCCCGAAAGACGAATAATTGTCGAATTTTCACGCGTTTTTACACTTCCTGTTGGGAAATCTAAATTCGAAGTTAAGATTGCTTGCTGAACTTGAGGCACAGATAATCCATAACCTTTCAATTTCACAGGATCTAAACTTACCTGAATTTCACGTTCTTGTCCTCCAATCAAATTTACTTGCGCAACACCTGTCACACGTGATAAAACTGGTTCTATTTTTTTATCTAACAAATCATACAAATCTTTTTCTGTCAACTTATCAGACGTTACACCAGCTGTAATAATTGGTAAATCACTTAACGAGAATTTCGTCAAAGAAGGCGGATCTACATCATCAGGTAAATCTTTCTCAATGGCATTAATCTTACGTTGCGCATCATTCAACGCTAAATCTGCATTTGCATCAGAATTCAACGTCACCATTACAACTGATAAACTTTCATAAGATTTCGATTCTACTTTCTTTACATTTTCTAAGGCTGCAACCGCATCCTCTATCTTTTTGGTTACAGAATTTTCAACTTCGTTTGGAGAAGCTCCAGGATAAACCGTTGAAATCGTAACAACATTCGTTTCAAATTTTGGGATTAATTCGTATCCCATTTGCGTATAACTAAACAATCCTCCTAATGTTAAAATCGTGAATAACACGATAATCATTGTGGGACGTTTAATTGATATTTCTGCTATTTTCATGGAAAAACTACTCTTATTTTACAACTTTCACTTTCGTTCCATCTTTCAGATTAATCTGACCACTTGTCACGATTTCAGCTCCATCTTTAATTCCACTAATAATTTCAACTTCAGTTCCAACCGTTTTCCCAATCACAACTTTCGTTAATTTCGCTGCATTATTTTCAACCACGAAAACTTGTCCCGAACTAATTCCATTTACGAAAGCATTTGCTGGAACAACTAATACATTTTTCCCCGCATTTACATCATCTTTTGTCGAGAAAACTGCCGTTCCGTACATACCAGCTTTTAAACCAGAATTATTCGAAACTTGAATTTCTACTGGAAAGTTTAATGAAGCATCTGCTTTAGGCGCAATAAAAGAAATTTTTCCTGCAAATTCTTGATCAGGAAAAACACTCGCCAATACTTTGATTGTTTGTCCCACTTTCAAATTCACAACTTCAGCTTCTGTTACTGTAACTTGTAATTTTAGTTTTGACACATTAACAATATCAAACATTTGCGAACCCGGTGCTACTACAGATCCTGGCTCTATGTAACGCTTGTTAATCACACCAGAAATAGTTGCTTTTACATTGGTATCACGAACACGTAAATTTTGTGCAGAAACCGCTGCTCTTGCATTTTTTAATTGCAAACGCGAATTATCCAATTGTTGTTTTGTTACTCCTCCAGTTTTGTACGCATTTTCGTAACGTTGATTATCTATAATCGCATTTTGAAGATTATTTTGTGCTTGAGTTACATCAACCTCAATTGCATCTTTTTTGATTGTTGCCAATGTTTGACCAACAGAAACATAACTACCTTCATCTACCAATACACGAACAATTCTTCCTGAAATTTCTGAAGGAAAACTCATTTCCTGAAATGGCGCAAATGTACCGTTTGACGTATAATCTGTATTTAAGCTTTCGTATTTTGCTTTAATTGTATTTACCACAACCTCATCGTTATTAGCATTTACAATCGCAACTTCCTTTTCTTGCTTCGCTTTGTTATTTTTGATTATGTAAACTGCTCCACCAATCAAGCCAGCAGCAATTAATATATAAAGTAAAGTTTTTACTGATTTCATAAATCGGTTCTATTATTGAATTAATGTTTTTAAGTCTCCTTTTGCTTTGATTAATGCGATTTCGGCAATTTTATATTCTAACAAAGCATTTGAGTAATTATTTCTAGCATCTGTCAACGCATTTTCAGCATCTAAAATTTCTGTCAAATTAGCTAAACCTTGTTGGTAATTATTTTGAGTATTTGATAAAACTTTCTCTGCCAAACTCACATTTTCTTCTTGAATATCGACACTTTTCAATGCATTTTCTATTTGTGCTTTTGCATTTTGATATTCTAAACTCAAACCAAGTTTTGTGTCACTCATTTGTTCTTCGATATCCAACAAATCAATTTCTGCTTGATTAATTTTTGCTTTTGTAGCTCCACCAGAAAAAATCGGAACTTTAACACTCAAACCAATCGAAGCTAAATCTGACCAATAATAATCTTGAGAAGTTAAAAACTTCTGTCCAAAACCTTGCAATCCATAATTTCCAGATAAACCAACTGTCGGATAAAGATTTGCTCGTTCTGCTTCTTTTGCAAAACCTAACAATTCTTTTTGTTTGGATAAAACTTTAAATTCTGTTCTATTTTCAACATCAATTTGATCTTCCAACAAAACTAAATTTGGTGTAATTGTTTCTTCTGTTAGACTAATTGGTTGCTCAATTGGATAACCCATGTAGAATTTTAACGCATTTTTGTTGATTTCAACTGCATTTACCAACTGTTGACGCGAAGAAGAAATATTATTTAATTGCACAACAATTCGATCCAAATCAATTGGTTTTGCCAATCCATTATCCACTAAACTTTTGATTACATTTCGAACTTTATTTGTGTTTTCGTAACTTTTTTCAATCGTTTTTAATTTTTCTTCTTGAATAAAAACTTGGTAATACGCATTTGCAACACGCTCAATAATTTGTTCATCTGTTAAATCTGCATTCACCTGATAAAATTCGCGCGTTGTTTTCGCGGCTTTCAAACCTGTAAAAACTCGTTGATCAAACAATGTTTGATTTACCGTAACGCCCAAACTCGAATTCCATGGTTGTCCCATTTTAATCACAGTTGTTTGTCCGCCCATTGTCAACGCCATTTCTTGTACAATTGGATTATATTGCAAACCTGCATTGGCGTTTACTTGAGGTAAGGCTCCTGCTCTAGCTTCATCAATTTTATATTCGGCTTTTTTGATTGCCAAATCTGCACGTTTTGCATCTGCTTTGTTTTCTAGTGCAAAATTTACTGCATCTTTAAGTGCAATAATTTCTTGGGCATTAGCAGAACTCATCAACGCTACAATCGCTATAGAAAGTAATTGTTTTAACCTTTTCATTGATATATTAATTATTAAAAAGTGTATTGAGAATAATTTCTTTTCGATCAGAAAGAATACGTTTGAAATCTTCGTCGCTCAATTTCAAATCCAATTGAAGTAGCGGACGAATTGTAAATGGATAATTAACCAATGAAATCATGTTTAACAAAAACTGAAGTGGCTCCATCTTTTTAATCGTTCCTTTTTCCATTTCTTCCTCTAATCTTTCGTAAAAAACATTTACAACTACATCTAAATCATCTTTCATTAACTTAGAACACATTGTATTATTTTTATTCATTTCGGTAACGATGTAAGTTTCCAAATATGGATACTTGATTGATGTTGCAATAGAATCCTCTATAAATTCGCCAATCATTTCTTTGATATCACGATTTCTATCAAAAATAGCACGCGATTTTTCATTACTTACTCGCGTAGCTTCTTCGTAAATAATACTAATTAAATTGTATCGCGATCTGAAATAATAATTAATCAACGTTCTATTCACTTTCGCTTCATCAGCTATTTCTTGCGTAGTTGCATGAAATCTACCTTCCGCAAAAAACATTCTTTTCGCTGTTTCTTTGATTAATTCTTCTGTATCGTCTGTCATATCTGTGCGGCTTTTTTATTTTGACAAAATTGTCAAACAAAATTATTAATATATTTCGTTAATCCAAATAGTTAAACATTATTTTTATAAAAATTGGTAAAAATCATAAAGATTACCGAACTGATTATCCGTAAATTTGCTTAATGAAAGAACAATATGATTTGATAATTGTAGGTGCTGGACCGATTGGTTTAGCTTGTGCAATAGAAGCGAAAAGAAACAATCTTTCTTATTTAATTATTGAAAAAGGTGCTTTGACAAATAGTTTGTACAACTATCCTTTGTATATGACATTTTTTTCGACTGCAGAACGATTAGAAATTGGAGAAATTCCATTTAACTGTATTGCGCCAAAACCTGGTCGACAAGAGGCTTTAGAATATTATAGAAACATTCATAAATATTTTAAATTTAATCTCAATCTTTACGAAGAAGTTGAATCGATTAATAAAGTTGAAATAAATCATTTTGATATTAAAACCTCTAAAAGTAATTATTCAGCAAAAAATGTAGTTATTGCAACTGGTTTTTATGACATTCCAAACTTAATGAATATTGAAGGAGAAAATTTGCCAAAAGTTCATCATTATTACAAGGAAGCTCACCCTTATTCTTTTCAGAATGTGGTAGTTGTTGGCGCGAATAATTCTTCTGTTGATGCGGCTTTAGAATGTTATCGAAAAGGTGCCAATGTAACAATGGTGATACGTGGCGAAGCTTTTACGCATCGACTAAAATATTGGGTTCGTCCAGATATCGAAAATCGAATTTCGGAAGGAAGTATCAAGGCTTTTTTCAACTCGAATATCACATTGATTGACGAAAGTCAAGTTCATATCCAAACACCAGAAGGTGATATTTCAATTGAAAATGATACCGTTTTAGCTTTAACTGGTTATCATCCAAATTTCAAATTTTTGGAGAACTGTGGAATAACTTTCAGTAATGATGAATTGAAAACGCCAACTTACAATCCTGAAACAATGGAAACAAATGTGGATGGTTTATATTTGGCAGGCGTTGTTTGTGGTGGTATGTTGACGAATATTTGGTTTATTGAAAATTCGCGCGTACATGCACAGCAAATTGTTGAGGCAATTTTAGCAAAAAATAACAAATAAAAGTTTCTGTATCAATCAGAACATAAAAATAAAAATAACATGAAAGACCTTTTCGGACAGGCAATTTTAGATTATCAAACCAATCATTCGCCCGAAGATCTCTATACCGAAACATCAATTTCAGAGTTGGATGTAATGCCAATTGATTATCTTTTTCGAAAGTATGATGATATGCCAATTTTGGAACAAAAAGCATTAGATTTATCAAAAGGAAAAATATTGGATGTAGGTTGTGGAGCGGGTTCTCATTCACTTTATTTGCAAGAAAAAAGTTCAGATGTTTTAGCGATTGATATTTCTCCAAAAGCGATTGAAGCTTGTTTGTTGAGAGGAATTAAAAATGCAAAAGTTCAGAATTTCCTTGAAATCAATGAAACTGAGAAATTTGATACGATTCTATTTTTGATGAATGGAACTGGAATTTTTCAGAATTTAGTTTTAATCAATGTTTTCTTGGATAAAATTAAAAATTTATTAACCGAAAATGGTCAAGTTTTGATTGATGGAACCGACATTATTTATATGTTTGATGAAGACGAAGATGGTGGAAAATGGATTCCAAGTAATGGAAATTACTACGGTGAGTTAGATTTTACGGTTCATTATAAAGGTGAGCAAGAAGAATCTATTCAATGGTTGTATTTGGATTTTGATACGTTAAAAAATGCGTGCGAATATCATAAACTAAAATGTACAAAAATAAAAACCGAAGGAGATTCTTATTTAGCAAAAATATCATTATAAAAAATTCATACTATTAAATACAAACTCACTAATTCAGATAAATTAGTGAGTTTTTTATTATGAGAAATTAAAATTTAATCGAATATTAAGCAGTATTTTATCCATTAAAAAACATTAAATTAGTAAAAAATAAACGCAATTTATGGAAGAACACCTGCCAAAACTTATTACCGATCTTGGATTAATTCTATGTGTAGGCGCTGTGACGACGCTTATTTTCAAACGTATCAACCAACCTCTTGTTTTAGGTTTTATTATTGCTGGTTTTTTGGTTGGACCGCATTTCGAATATATTCCCACAGTTGCAGAAGAACATAATGTGGAGATTTGGGCGAAGATTGGTGTTATATTTTTGCTTTTTAGTCTTGGTCTCGAATTTAGTTTCAAAAAATTACTCAATGTTGGTGGTTCTGCCTCCATCACTGCGATTGTCGAAATTATTTGTATTGTAACCGTTGGTTATTTAGTTGGTCGATTTATGAATTGGTCGAAGATGGACAGCATTTTCCTCGGCGGTTTATTAGCAAGTTCCTCTACAACCATTATTATTAGAGCATTTGATGAATTAGGATTGAAACGAAAGAAATTCGCGAATGTCGTTTTCGGAATTTTAATTGTAGAAGATATTGTAGTCATTTTATTAATGGTTATGCTTTCTACTATGGCGGTTAGCCAGCATTTTAACGGAGCAGAAATGATTAATTCTTTCGTTAAATTAGGTTTCTTTTTAGCGGTTTGGTTTATTGGAGGAATTTTTATTATTCCAACTTTTTTACGTTCAATTAAGAACTATTTAGATGATGAAACTTTACTAATTATCTCAATTGGATTATGTCTTGGAATGGTTTATATAGCGGATAGTGCTGGTTTTTCTATAGAATTGGGTGCATTTGTAATGGGGTCTATTCTAGCTGAAACTGTTTATGCAGAAAAAATCGAACATAATTTTCAATCTGTAAAAAATTTATTTGCTACAATCTTCTTTATTTCTATTGGAATGATGATTAATCCTGTTTCAATGTACGAACACAAATGGGCAATTTTGATTGTAACATTGCTGACGATTTTTGGAAAGTTAATTTTTACCACTTTAGGTGCTATAATTTCAGGACAACCGCTAAAACAGTCCGTACAAGTAGGAATGAGTATGGCACAAATTGGTGAATTTGCTTTCATCGTTGCTGGTTTGGGACTTTCTCTTGGCGTAACAAGCGACTTCTTATTTCCTGTTGCAGTCGGTGTTTCGGCAATTACAACATTTACTACACCTTATTTAATAAAATCATCTGACAAAGTTTATACTTTACTGGAAAAAGTTCTTCCACAAAAATTTATTCAAGGTGTTGAAAATTATTCATCTGATACACAACACATTCAAAACGAAAATAAATGGAATAAAATCATCAAACAAACAGTTTCTACAATTTTTATCAATGGAATAATCATTATCGCAATCACATTGATTATCAAAAGCTACGTTTTATTCTTATTAAGCGACTGGTTTACCTATTTTGGCGCAAGTTTGGTTAGCCTTACATTGACATTTGTATTGTGTATTCCATTTATTTGGGCAATTATTGGAAATCGTCCAAAAAGAGAAATTATCAGAGAGTTTTGGGATGAATCTAATTACAATCGTGCACCAATTATTGCAATTATTTCTATACGTTTAACTTTAGTTGTAGTTGCTGTAATTTTTATTTATAATCAATTTTTTTCAAGTACAATTGCTTCAATTGTTTTGGTTATTGGATTATTGATTACTATGTATTTTCTTTCAAAATATTTCAATCAGTTTTACAATTATATTCAAACAAAATTCATTTATAACTTAAATGAACGTGAAATTTTGACTAAAAAAATTGAAGAGAAAAAGAAACAAGATAAATTTCAATATACTTGGGATAACACGCATATTTCGGATATGATTGTTCCGCAAAATGCCAATTTTATTGGTGTTTTTTTGGGTGAATTGGATTGGCGAACAAAATTTCAGATCAATATTGCCTATATCAAACGTGGCGATCGAATTATTCAGACTCCAAATTCTGAATCAGTTTTATATCCTTTCGATAAAATTGGAATTATTGGAACGGATGAACATATTCAACGATTTGAGAAGTATTTGCAAATTATTGGTGAAACTCCTCCAGAAAATAATGATCTTAAAAATACAGATAATTTTACGTTGGATAAAGTAGTTATTCCGAATGATTTTTGTGTTTTGGAGCATAAATCGATTGGCTGGGTAAAAGATACGGCAAAAGGAATTGTGGTTTCGATAGAGCGCGATGGAAAAATGATTCACAATCCTGATCGAAATGTACCAATTGAATTGGGCGATTATTTGACAATTGTTGCCGATAAGAAAAACTTAAAAAACTTTATTCAAGAGTATCATTTAAAATAAAGCGAGTAATTTTGCAAGATGCAGCGTAAGATTATTCACATCGATATGGACGCTTTTTATGCTTCTGTTGAACAACGAGATTTCCCCGAATTAAGAGGGAAATGCATTGCTGTTGGCGGAAATGAAGAACGTGGTGTGATTGCTACCGCTAGTTACGAAGCTAGAAAATATGGCGTCGGCTCTGCAATGTCTTCTGTTGTTGCAAAACGCAAATGTCCACATTTGATATTTGTAAAACCACGATTTCAAGTTTATAAAGAAGTTTCGAATCAAATTCGTGAAATATTTCTTGAATATACTGATTTGGTTGAACCTTTATCTTTGGATGAAGCTTTTTTGGATGTAACAATTAACCATAAAAACATCGAAATCGCCACAGATATTGCAAACGAAATCAAACAAAAAATAAAAGAACGAACAGATTTGACTGCTTCTGCAGGTGTTTCGTTCAATAAATTTTTAGCTAAAATTGCTTCGGATTATAACAAACCTGATGGACTTTATGTAATTACACCTAAAATGTCTGAAAGTTTTATTGATCAATTACCAATCAAAAAATTTCATGGAATTGGGAAAGTAACTGCCGAACGTATGCAAATGATGGGTATTCATACAGGTTTGGACTTGAAGAACCTAGAATTAGAAAAACTCTTACGCGAATTCGGAAAATCTGGTAAATACTATTACAATATTGTTAGAGGATTAGATTTTAGAGAGGTCAACCCAACTCGATTGCGAAAATCATCTGGTTCAGAAACAACTTTTAGCAAAGATTTAGAAACATTAGAAGAAATGCAAATCGCTTTATTTCCACTAATGGAAGATGTTTGGAACTTTTCCTTAAAAACATCAATTTATGGAAGAACAATTACTGTAAAAATAAAACACAATGATTTTTCGGTAACTACAAAAAGTAAATCAGCATCATTTCCAGTTAAAAATAGAGAACTTTTTGATCAAATTTGTTATGATTTATTAACCGAAGGTTACTCCTCAGAAAAACCAGTTCGATTATTAGGAGTATCTATTTCTAATTTATCCAATAATCAAAAAAAATTCGGAACTCAACTCGAAATTCCTTTTAAAGAAATTATATAAATTCTTTAAACAATTTTATAAATCCCGAAATAAAAAAAAATTAAACAACTGATTTAAAATAATTAATAATGTTTTAAATCAATACATTTTATTTACTACTTAGATTTATTTTTTTCAACCTGTAGACACTTTGATGATAGTCTACATTTTTTAGTTTAGTATTTATTCAAGACATTTGTATCAACAAACAACATCGTTTGTAATGCTTTTAAGATTACTAACCAACAACCAAACTAAAAAGCTATTTTGATAAATATAACCAGTTTATCAAAACAACCTAAACCGATATCAATTTTCTAAAGCAAATTAAAAAATCCATCTCAAAAATTGAGATGGATTTTTAGTTTTATTTATTTTGAGACTAAAATTTAGTTTTTAATCAATTTTTTTGTAATAGTTCCATTATCTGTTTCAAATTTTAAGATGTAAATACCTTTTGGTAAATTATCAGTGGAAACTGTTCCTTTTTGACCATCAAATTTTACATTAGAAGTTGAAACAACTTTACCTGTCATATCAACAATATCAACTTTGATATCATTTTTAATAGATTTATCAACAATGTAAACTACATCCTTAGCTGGGTTAGGATACATTTGGAAAGTAGATTGTTTAACATCAGAAGTAGCTAGTTTACATTCTAACTCTTCAACTGGTGGCATATCAAAAGCTTCTGTTCCATCTGTTCTACTATTAGAGCTTCCTTGTTTAGCGCTATAACCTAAACCACGAGCTGAAAATGCTTCCCAAATCTCACACTTATTAACTCCATTATTTAATTGTTCGTCAGCTTTAAGAATAGCATCACGTCCATCTACAAATCCTGGAGAACAAGGTTGTAACTTAAGACCTGTCATTACTAATTGTATAGCCATATTATTACCAGCTTTACCATTATATAAATCTGGAGAGAAACCATATTTATTAACCATTTTCCAGTTTAAATCCCAAAGCATAGAAGCCCATACGTAACCAGTATTGTGAGGAGAATCTGAATTACCATAAGTTTTTAAGAATCCATATCTAGCAGGATTAACTGTCATATCAGTCGAATAAACTGTAGGACGAATTCCAACACCTTCTTTCTTTTCACCTACAGCAAATGTTCCTATTCCTCTTTTAGTAGTACTTATATCAGATGGCAATTGAGTAATCATCAATCCAAAGAAATCAGACCAACCTTCACCCATTTGTTCAAGATTATTCAAACAGTTAGCATTTGTGATTGGACCAGTCAAACGATTAGAAATTCCATGTCCATATTCATGTGCAATAATTCCGTTGTCTAAACTTCCATCAATAAATGATTCATCTGGTTTTAATAAAGATCCATTAACGACTACTTTATTTTGCAATTCTTGCATAATTGCATCTCCATCTGCTTTACTAATAGAAATTGCTGGAATTGTAATTGTTGTATCATCTCCAGACATATTAATCATCCCATCTACATTATTTACAATAATAGCAGCTTTAGCTCCAGCATTCTGAGCATTTTTTACTTTTATAGCAAAAGAACAATCTCCACGGTATATAATTGCTATCTTATCATTTACTTCTGCAGCATTTGTGATTGTCCCACAACCATCATAAGGCGTACCTGTCGTTTCACTTTTTACAATTAATGCAAGATCTCCAGTTAAAGCAGTAGAAGTTAATGTACCTCCCCAAGTAGGAACAGTAGCTTGATAACTACCAGCTATATTAGCAGGACTATTAATAATTAATGGTTCTGGAGTTTTATTCCATAAGTACATTGCCATTCTTGGAGATCTTCCGTCTGCAGGTGTAGCAAAAGTAGCATTGTTAGTGTACCCTAACGACACTCCTGTTTGTGCCAAGGCTACAACATCATCATTACCTGTTCCTCCTTTATCAAAATTAACTTTTTGAAAATTTCCATTAGCCTCTGTAAAACCATAATTATAGAAAATATCATGCATCATATTGTTCATATAGAACAAATTAGTAGTTGCCCCTTCCCAATTAGTATAAGGATGGTTAGACAAATTCATTGGAAAATCAAAATTTAAATCATTTCCTCCATCAGCATAATCAGTATCTTTGATTGTTACTGTATTTGATATAGAATTATAAGTCTGATATCCTTTAGAATCATGATCTCTAACAGCTCTTACATTGTTTCCTTCTGTTCTTGTTTTTACAGTTGATTCTGCTGTGTTATGCCAACCATTCGGTGATGCAGTAACATTTGAAACAGAAAGATCAGCAAATGATCTTCCTCCACGATTAGGAGCTTCTAAAGGTAATTGGTAAACATTGTATTGTGGTGAAGCTACATTATTAACATCAGCATATAACCAATCCCAATCAGCTTTATTAAATGTAGCTAAATTCTCATTATGAAAAGCTCCATGATCAAAACCACAGCTTAATGTATTGTTATGTTTTTCTAAAATTGCACCATTCATTGCGTTAACAATAACATGAATGATATCATTATGGTTATCTTTTACCAATTGATAACTAAACGCATAACTTAGAATTGCTTGGTTTTGGTCATTAATATAATAAACCAATTCTGAAGAATCATCTTTCGAAAAATATACACCATTTTGGTCTATTTTTGAATCTGAAAAAGCTTTTAATCCTTCTGATTGAGCTACTTTATTTAAAGCCTCGTTAAAATTTAAAGATGGAGAAATATCTGCATTCTTTAATGATATATTAAAATTTTCTGATGAAGTTTTAGAAATAACTTGTTTATCCTTTATTATATATGTTGAATAACTGTTATAAATTGGAATACCTTGGAAAGTTCTTTGTGTGTAAACCCTTTGGTTAAGATCATCATTGATTGTTTGATCAAATTTGTACTCAACATTACCTGCTATGGCCTTTGCTTCATAATTATCTACAATTTGCTCTGCCGTTTGGGCATAAGCAGACATAGATAAAAGAAACGCAGAAAATATCAGCGTTAAATTTTTCTTCATTATATTTTGTGTTAATTAATTATGAAACTAAATTAAGTAATACATTTTAAAGAAAAAATTTGGATTTTATAATCGATTAAGCTAATATAAAAGGCCAGACTAATCTGACCTCATCGTTTATTTTTCTAAATCTTTATATACTTTTCGAATAATTCCGTCCGAAAGTCCAATTTTCGGAACATGAATTTTCTTCGCATGCGACCATTTTAGTACATTATTATAAATTTCTAATGCATAAACCACTACATCAGCGCGATCGGGTTTCATATTGAAATTCTGCATACGCTGTTCCGCAGTCATTGTTTGTAGAATTTGATAATGTTTTTTCACATAAACACTACTCAAAGGCATTCCTAGTTTTACACCAGAATATTTGTACACATGGTTGATGTTTCCTCCAGAACCAATTAATTCTACTTCGTCATGACCAATGTTTTCATGAATCCATTCTTTCATTTCGTTAAAAGTATTTGGAGAAACTTTATTTTCTAACAAACGTACAGTTCCTACTTCAAAAGATTTTGACGTAAAAACCTTATTATCTTTTAATAACGTTAATTCGGTACTACCACCACCAACATCTACATACAAATAGATTTTTTTGTCTTGTATAAAATCACCTAATTCCGTATTAAAAAGTAATTCAGCTTCAGTTTTTCCATCTATAATCTCGATGTTAATTCCAGATTTTTTAATCACTTTTTTTACAACATCTTTTCCGTTTTTTGCTTCTCGCATAGCAGAAGTTGCATAAGCTTTATAGATTTCAATATCATAAACCTTCATCATCAATGCATAAGACAACATAGCATCACAGATACGATTGATATTTGTTTCAGAAATTTGTCCATCAATAAAAACGTCGTGTCCCAAACGAATAGGCATTCTCACAATACTAGTTTTATTAAAAATTGGCGTACGACCTTCTTCTT
This sequence comes from Empedobacter sp. UBA3239, assembly GCF_002362875.1. NCBI lineage: Bacteria > Pseudomonadati > Bacteroidota > Flavobacteriia > Flavobacteriales > Weeksellaceae > Empedobacter > Empedobacter sp. UBA3239. Next base: position 20,257 of record NZ_DEVJ01000025.1, read on the forward strand.
CGTAAACATAATTAATCAACAATCGCATGGCGTTAGATCCAATATCTATTGCTCCTAATTTTCTAATCTTCATTTTCTTGTTCGTTTAATTTTTTAAAATATTCGTAGGTTGTAAACTGAGAGCGGTTTGGTTTTTTATTGTTTCGCTTGTATTCCAAAGAAGATTCAGCCGTTATTAAGCGACCTTTTACATTATCTTCAAAACTCAAATTAAACGTATCCATAACTATTTTTTTGAATTTATGATCGTAAATCGGACACGCTACTTCCACACGATTATCCAAATTACGTTCCATCATATCTGCAGAGGAAATATAAACTTTGTCATCGCCTGCATTCTTAAACCAATACACACGTGGATGTTCCAAAAATTTATCAATAACGCTCACACATTCAATATTTTCGGAAAGACTTTTAACACCAGGAATCAAACAATTGATTCCACGCACAACCAAACGAACTTTTACTCCTTTTTGAGAAGCTTTGTAAAATAAATCAATAATTTGTTTATCGCTTAAACTGTTTAGTTTCATGTTGATTTCCGCAGGTAAACCAGCTTGATGATTTTTGATTTCTCGTTTAATCATCTTGACAATTTTTTTACGCGTTCCATAAGGTGAAACCAATAAATGATTGTACGTTAAGTTCAAATAATTAGCTCCAAAAAATTTAAAAATCTGTTCAACATCCTTTGTTATTCCAGGATTAGTTGTGAAATATGTATAATCTGTATAAATTTTTGCTGTTCCTGCATGAAAATTTCCTGTACTAATAAACACATATTTCTGTGCCAACATTCCTTCTGGTTTACGTTCGATATAACCAATTTTCGAATGTACTTTCAACCCCGGAACCCCAAAAATAACATTCACACCAGCTTCTTGCAATTTTTTCGACCACATCGCATTATTGGATTCATCAAATCGCGCACGAAGTTCCAAAACAGCAGTTACTTCTTTTCCGTTCATAGCTGCGTTTATCAAAGAATGCATCACTTGTGAATCTTTTGCAACACGATAAATAGTAATTTTTATTTTGGTTACTTTAGGGTCAATTGCAGCTTCACGAAGAAATTTTAACAACAAAGAATAATCATGATAAGGCGCCATCATCATTTCCTCATTTTCAGTAAAAGCCTGAAAATAACTGTTATATTCAAAAGGTTTTTTCTGAATAATTGGCTTTATTTTTTCGTACGTTAAATTTGGAATGTCAAAACTTGGAAAGCTCATCAAATCTCGTTTGTTGTGATATTTTCCACCCGGATTGATACTATCATATTCGTCTAATCGTAATTTTTTCAAGAAAAATTTCAACGTATCTGGTGCAATTTCAGCATCATAAACTAATCGGACAGGAACACCTTTTTTACGATTTTCTAAACTATTGATGACTTTTTCTAATAAACTATGTTCTAAATCGTTATCAAAATCAAGTTCGCTATCTCGTGTAATTTTGATGGAATGTGCTTCAATTGTTTCGAAATCAAACATTTTGAAAATATCTTTCAAATGAAAACGAATAATATCTTCCAAATACATGACATACGTATTTTGATCATACTTTGGAAGCACAATAAAACGCGAAAATAAATGCGTTGGAACAATCAAAAGTGCATATTGAACTTTGTCTTTTAATTGCATTTTAACGGCTAAATAGAACGATCCATCGCGTAAAGGAGGCGCTTTTTTAATATCATCTAAAATAAAAACTCCAACCGTATGAATAAATTCGTTGTAAAAATATTCGGAAATAAATTCTAAATAATTCTCAGGAATTGATGTATCATCTATCACAAAAATATTGTGATTCTCTAATTCTTTGAATAATTGATTATGTAAATCATCGTACTGGACTCGTTGTTGACGCACAATTTCATTGATTTCATCAATTAATTCTTCGTCCGTTTGATCTGGTACAATATTTTGATAAACAATTTCTACATCTTTGAACTGTATCGAGCGCAAAATTGTAGAATATCGAACCGAATAAAATTCATCTAAATTGTTCGAATAAATTCCTAAAAAACGAATTCGTTCTAACAACGGAACTGTTTCGTCAGAAGCCTCTTGCAACACGCGCGCATTGAAAGAAAGCCAGCTGATTTCGCGGTTTATATATTTTTTCATTTAATTTCTTTAGGTAAAATTATTTTTATGGTTTTTCCTTTTTGAATCGATTTCCAATTATCAGAATCAAACTGTATCCAGACAAATCCAGAAGTCGAAAGATTGTAAATCATTTCATTTCCTAACTGATTGGTAATATCTGTAAACGCAGGATTATGTCCAAAAATAAGAACATTTTGCAATTCATTATCCAAATTTCTAATCCATTTGTCTAATAAATAATGCGAAAAAGTATACAAATCATCTTCGATATGAATGGTTTGATTAGGAAATAAAATAGGTTTGACAAGTAGAGAAGTTTCTTTTGCTCGAACTGCTTTGCTAGAAAATATTTGATCAAATTTCAATTCAAAATTTTGATGAATATAATTTGCTACTTTATTCGTTTTGAATTCACCAATCTCTGTGATAGAACGAAATTGATCTGAAACATTTTCGTTCCATTTACTTTTTGCATGACGCATTAAAAACAAATTTTTCATAACGCAACGAGTTTAAAAAGAAAAAGTAGTTAAATCTAATCATTATCTAACGAAAAGACTTAACTACTGTTGAATTTTTTAGTATTATTTTCTAAAGATTACCTTCGTAATTCTTAAAATCATTTTTTACCCAATCTGGCAATTCCATCGATTTTTTCTCTTCCATATCGTACATTACTTGTGTACTTTTTCCGATACAATGAATAACATCTTCGCCATTTTCGCTTTTACTTGTGACAATATATTCAAAATCGAAACTCTTATTTCCTAATTTTGTAACTCGTACACCAATACGGGGCTCTATCACATTTGGACGTAATTCTTTTTGATAACTCGCTTCCATATGCGCAATAACAAACATGTGTCGCGTCCATTGCCATTTTTTACTCGAAGCCATCATATAATAGGCTCTACCGATCTGGAAATATTCGAAATAAAATACATTATTTACATGACCAATTGGATCAAAATCACTCCAACGTGGTTCTAAAGGTTTAAAGAATTTAAAGTTTTCTATACTCATTTTTAATTGGTTTTTAATAATAATTAATCTTCAGGATTTGGATCAATAAATTCGTATTTGTACAATTTGACTAACCAAAAGAATACTGAAAATAAGATAGGTCCAAATATAATTCCGATAAATCCGAATAGATTTAAACCAACGATTACCCCAAAAATAGTAATTAATGGATGAACATCCGCCATTTTTTTCTGTAAAACTAAACGAATCAAATTGTCTGATAATCCAACAATAACAAAACAATAAATCAATAATCCGATCGCTTGCCCTGAATCACCTTTTGCTAATAGAAATAATGCTAAAGGAACATAAATTAATGCTGCTCCAACTACTGGCAACATCGCCGCAAAAATTGTTAGAATAAACCATGTAAAGGCATCATCAACTCCGAAAATAAGATATCCAATGTAGGCAATAATTGCTTGTAGAAAGGCTGTTAACGGCATACCTACTGCATTAGAAATGACCAAATCTTTCAAATCTTTGTTCATCTTCACTAAATTACTTGTTTTAAGCGGAATAGTTCTGTAAAACCAATTTTCAAGTTTTTGATGATTCATCAACATAAAATACAAAATAAGGAACGCAACCCCCAACTGAACTGTCATATCCATTGAAGCATTCAGTGTTTTTTCTAATAATTTACCTCCAACTTGTGTTATTTTTTCAATGTTTGTTGCACTAAACACATCGATATGAAATTTGGTTTGCAACATTTGAATAATTTTATTGACATCTGTTTTAATTTGAGCTGTGTCATTTAATAGTACCATTACTTTATTCGTTAACATTTGAATTAATAAATAAAGAGGTCCAATAATCAAAATCGCGCTACTAATCATTAAGATAATTACACTTGCTAATTTGTTCCATTTTTTTACTTTTACTAGCCATTGCAAAGGATTTAAAAGCAAAACATACAAACACAAAGCACCGAGAAATCCAGGGAAAAATGCTAAAAGATTTTTGGTAATTAATCCAAAAACTAAAAGTATTATTGCAATAAATGCTAACTGTAACAAGACATTGTTAGAAAGATAGTGTTTATTAGAGTTCATAGGTAATTTATTTGTTTATTAACAGTTGTTGATATTTCGTTATCAAATTCAATGCTAAAAATAGTTAATTTCTATAAACTTTTCTATTTTTAGACGTTGAATAAAATTTTACACATGAAAAAAATAGTCGGTTTAATCTTATCAGTTTTGACAATCTCTACATATGCACAAACGAAACAAGACAAAGTTGTTTTGGTAATTCATGGTGGTGCTGGTACAATTCTGAAAAAAAATATGACACCCGAAAAGGAAAAAGCGTACCGAGATGCTTTAGCTGAATCTTTGACAAAAGGTTATGAAGTCATCAAACAGGGTGGCGAAAGTGAAAATGCAGTGATAGAAGCCATAAAAGTAATGGAAAATTCACCTTTGTTTAATGCAGGAAAAGGAGCGGTTTTTACGCATGAAGGTAAAAATGAATTAGACGCTTCGTTGATGATTGGAAATACAATGCAAGCTGGTGCTGTGGCTGGAGTTACAAGGATTAAAAATCCAATTTTAGCAGCAAAAGCTGTTTTACAAAATTCTGCTCATGTGATGATGGTTGGAAAAGGAGCAGAAGAATTTGCTCAAACTAGAGGTTTAGAAATTGTTGATCCAAGTTATTTTAAAACTGAGGAACGCTGGAATTCTCTTCAAAAAGTTTTGGAAAAAGACAAAGAAAAAATGGAATTAGACCACGATGCTAAAACACAAGCGTATGTTCCATTCAATTTTGTTGATGAAAAATTTGGTACAGTTGGCGCAGTTGCTTTGGACAATAAAGGTCATATCTCGGCAGGAACTTCGACTGGCGGAATGACAAATAAACGTTTTGGTCGTGTTGGTGATTCGCCAATTATCGGAGCTGGAACCTATGCAAATAGCGAAGTTGGTGTTTCGAGTACAGGTTGGGGCGAATATTTTATTAAAGCTGTTGCGGCATATGATGTTGCGGCTTTGATGAATTACAAAAAACTTTCTTCGAAAAAAGCTGGTGAAGAAGTTATTAAGAAAATTGGTGATTTAGGAGGCGATGGCGGAATGATTATTTTAGATAAAAATGGTCAAGCAAGTTTTCCTTTTAACACTGCCGGAATGTATCGCGGAAGTATTACACAATCAGGTAAGATAACTATCGAAATTTATCAATAAATTTGGAACACATTTTAAAATAAAGATATACAATACATGATAAAACAAATTTTACTTACAGCCACTGTTGTTCTTGCAAATTTTGCAACAGCGCAAGTAACCTCTATGATTAATGATAAAAATGTAGATGCTTCGACAAAAGTATATGGAATGGCTCCTTTAAGCGATGAAACAAAGGCTTATGAGAAGTTTAATTTTATGTTAGAAAATGCTGCGGCTATACAATTAGGAAAACCAATTTTGGAGTATGGATATCAATCGTCTACTTTTCAAGCGCAAGAAAATGGAGTGATGATTTATATGGTAAAAGATAAGAAAATTGTCGATCAATGGTTGGTGAATCCTGCGTTTTACAATGTTTTCCATGACGGAATTCCGTATTCTTATGATGCCGATAAATTAGCTGTTCTTGCTGATAAATATCCGTTGATTTATAAAGAAGAAAAACGTCAATATAAAACTGAAAAAGAATACCAAAAACAGCGTCCAGCCTTGTTTGCGGATCCTTATAATTTAATTATTACAGAACCAGATTTTACATACGAAGGATATTTTGATGTACAATTTCCACAAAACGAACAATTCAAAAATTCTGAAGCTGCTATAGCTTATTTAAAACCAATTGTAGAGAAATTGACAAAAAAGAAATTTGATATTAATTATACAATTTCAGAAAAAAATATTTTAGATCGTACACAATTCACGGTAACTGTTGCGGGAGAAGAAAATATCTACAAAAAAATAAAATTAGATAATCTGCAAAAAGGAGATTGGCAATCATTAAGTTATGAAGCTTCGATATTCCGAAAAGCAAATTAATAGAAAGAAAAGGTTTTTGAACTAATCAAGAACCTTTTTTTTTATCCATAAAGATTCGTAATTTGACTTTTTAACTCAAAGAAATATGAATTCTAACTTCTATAAAATATTACAACACTCAAAAGAAAATCAATCAATTATTGCCGTTTACAATGATCCCGAAGGAGACAATTTTTGGGCTGGATATATTTTAGATTTTAATGACGAATTTTTTACAATGCAACACATTTCGAAATATGGTAAAAAAGATGGAATTTTAATCGAACCTTATTTTAAAATTAGTCGAATAGATGTTGATGATTACTGCAAATGTCTTAATTATTTGAAAGAACATCACACCGATTTGGATCAAGAAAATCCAATTACATTTAATGCAACAGCAGAAGAAAATTGGGTTCGTCAAATTTTAGGCGAAATAAATGATCAAACCGAATATGTATCACGTATTCAATTAAACAATAATAGTCGTTTTGCAGGTTTTATTCGAAATTTAACTGAAGATGATTTTGAGTTGAAATGTATTGGTTCGGAAGGAACGGACGAAGGCTCTTTGTATTTTCAGATTGATGATGTTTCGTCGATTCGTGTCAATGATTTAGAAGCTCGCAGAAGATTATTTTTTTATAATTATCGCCGTTCTATCGACTTTTTTGATGAATAATTTTATCAAGAAAAACGCAAACTACAATTCCAATTATTAGGAATAAAATTTGATTAGATTTTGATGAAAAATATCGTTTATTATAAAGCATCAAAGCCTTTATTTTGCACGATTATTGAAATATACTTCTGCAACAGAAGCTGTAAAAGAAATCAAATCTGGCGATCGTGTTTACGTTCATGCAGCTGCGGCTACGCCTACATTTTTGGTAACAGAATTATCGAAGGAGCGCATGAATTGAGAGATGTAGAGTTTTGTCATATTCATACAAGTGGAAATGCAGAATATGCAAATCCTGTTAATAAAGACTCATTTTTTGTCAATTCTTTTTTTTGGCGCTAATGTGCGTCACATGATAAAAGAAGGAAATGGTTCGGTTCGTATTTACCGATTTTCTTTAGCGAAATGGGAAAAGTGATTCGAACTGAATTGAATGTTGATGTTGTTTTAATTCAGATTTCTGAGCCAGATTCTCATGGTTATTGTTCTTTAGGGACTTCTGTGGAGAATATTAGAGCGGCAATTGAGACTTCTCGTGTGGTTATTGCGCAAGTGAACAAATATATGCCACGCACATTTGGTGACGGAATTTTACATATTTCGACTATCACGTATTTAGTAGAACATCATCAACCGTTAGATATCTTGGATAATGGAAATATTATAGTTGAAGAAGCTAAAATTGGGAATTATATTGCTGAATTAATTGAAGATAAAAATTGTTTACAATTAGGTATTGGTTCTATTCCAAATGCAGTTTTGAATAATTTGAAGAATCATAAAGGTTTAGGAATTCATACCGAATTATTTTCAGATGGAATTGTTCCATTGGTTAAATTTGGCGTGATTACAGGCGAAAACAAAAAATTATTAAAAGGTAAAATTGTTTCGACTTTAGCGCATGGTTCACAATTGTTATATGATTTCATTGATGATAATCCTGGCGTAGAAATGCGCGACGCTTCTTTTACAAATGATCCTGCGAAGATTAGTCAGAACAATAGAATGGTTTCGATTAATTCGGCTATTGAGGTAGATGTTACGGGACAAGTAAGTGCAGATTCAATTGGTTCGCGAATATTTTCTGGTGTTGGAGGACAAGTTGATTTTATATACGGATCATCTTTAAGTAAAGGTGGAAAATCGATCATTGCATTAACGTCAACAACAGCAAAAGGTGCAAATAAAATAGTACCTTTCCTAAAACAAGGTGCGGGAATTGTGACGACAAAAGCACATATAAATTATATTGTAACGGAATATGGTGTTGCAAATTTATTCGGAAAAAATATTCGACAACGTGTAAAATCAATGGCTGAAATTGCACATCCAGATTTTAGAGAACAAATCGAAAAAGAATATTTTGAAGCGATTTCTTCTTAAAAATATGATATTGATAACCCGTAGTGCATTTAGTTAATATTAATTTTTAAGTAATTAATATTTGTATTTTTGTTGCTGTTTATTGATTGAATAATAGTAAGGGTTAGTAT
>NZ_DEVJ01000074.1:0-30830 GCF_002362875.1 Empedobacter sp. UBA3239
CTTTTGAGACAGCCTCTTTTGGTATATAAAAAGAATTTTAATCATTCAATTTCAAAACAGCTAAGAATGCAGATTGGGGAACTTCTACACGTCCAATTTGACGCATTTTCTTCTTACCAGCTTTTTGTTTTTCTAATAACTTACGTTTACGAGAAATATCACCACCATAACATTTTGCAGTAACGTCTTTACGTAATGCTTTGATTGTTTCACGCGCAATAATTTTTGCACCAATCGCGGCTTGAATTGGAATATCAAACTGTTGACGAGGAATTAATTCGCGTAATTTTTCACACATTTTCTTTCCAATATTGTAGGCATTATCAACGTGAATTAAGGCAGATAAAGCATCTACAACTTCACCGTTAATCATGATGTCAACTTTTACCAATTTTGAAGCTTTCATTCCAGAAGGTGCATAATCAAACGATGCATATCCTTTTGAAATAGATTTTAATCGATCATAAAAATCGAATACAACTTCAGCCAAAGGCATATTGAAAATCATTTCTACTCTATGTTGAGTTAAATAATTTTGAGATTGTAATTCACCACGTTTCTCAATACATAAACTCATTACAGGACCTACGAATTCAGATTTTGTAATGATTGCTGCTCGAATATATGGTTCTTCAACACGATTTAATCCTGATGGATCTGGTAATTCAGATGGATTATGAACCGGAATCATTTTTTCTGGATCTTTTTCCAAGTACGCTTCATACGAAACGTTAGGAACAGTTGTAATTACCGTCATGTTGAACTCACGTTCTAAACGCTCCTGAATAATTTCTAAGTGTAACATTCCTAAGAATCCACAACGGAAACCGAAACCTAAAGCAGCAGAAGATTCAGCTTCAAAAGTTAATGAAGCATCATTCAAACGTAACTTTTCGATAGAAGCACGCAAATCTTCGTAATCTTCTGTGTCAACCGGATAAATACCAGCGAAAACCATTGGTTTTACTTCCTCGAAACCATCAATAGCTTCGCTTGCAGGATTCTCAACTAATGTAATTGTATCTCCAACTTTTACCTCAGAAGCTTCTTTAATTCCAGAAATAATATAACCTACATCTCCAGTTTTAATGACTTTCTTCTCAACTTGATTCAGTTTTAATGTTCCAATTTCATCGGCACCATATTTTTTGTTGGTAGCCATGAATTTTACTTGATCTCCTTTTTTGATTTCTCCATTTACCACTTTGTAAAAAGCTTCAATTCCTCGGAAAGGATTATAAACAGAGTCAAAAATCAAGGCTTGTAACGGTGCATCTGGATCACCAACTGGTGCAGGAACTTTCTCGATAATTGTGTGTAACAATTCTAACACACCTTCACCTGTTTTTCCACTTACACGCAAAACATCTTCGGGATCACAACCAATCAAATCAACAATATCGTCTGTTACTTCTTCTGGATTTGCAGAAGGTAAATCGATTTTGTTCAAAACTGGAATGATTTCCAAATCATTTTCTAAAGCCAAATAAAGGTTAGAAATGGTTTGTGCTTGTATACTTTGTGCAGCATCTACAATTAACAAAGCTCCTTCACAAGCGGCAATCGAACGAGAAACCTCGTAAGAAAAATCCACGTGACCAGGAGTGTCAATTAAATTTAAAATATATTTTTCACCATCTTTTTCATATTCCATTTGGATGGCGTGCGATTTAATTGTGATTCCGCGTTCGCGTTCCAAATCCATATCGTCTAAAGTTTGATTTTGTAACTCACGATCAGAAATCGTGTTTGTTACTTGCAATAAACGATCGGCCAAGGTACTTTTACCATGGTCAATATGGGCGATAATACAGAAATTACGGATATTTTTCATATTCTATTTGTCGAATAGGCAAAAATAATCTTTTCCGTGCAGACTGCAAGTATTTTGAAAAATATTATGAATTATATTTTAAACCCGTAGTGCATTTAGGTAATATTAATTTTTAAGTTGTTAATATTTCTATTTTTGTTTCTGTTTATTGTTTGAATAATAGTGAAAGTTAGTATTTTTGATAGTGTCCTTGTTTTAAACCCTAAAAGCTTTTAGCATAATTACGTCTAATCATGAACTGATCGCATAATTGAGAGAATAACGTTTCTATCCTTTTTCTTTATTTACGTATTACAAAAGGATGATCTTTATAGTTTTTTTTATTTGACTGAAGCTGAACTTATAGCGCAAAATATTCAGCTAAAAATTAATGGATTGGATACATATGTAAAAGTTTTTCTGAACTGAAAATTAATTCTGGATGAGATTAATATGTTTCGAATGTGAGAATTTTCGATCAAAGATTTACTGAAAGATAAAAAAAATTCTCGAAATACAATTCAAATCGTCGCCTAATGAAGGAAAACGATTAGCAAATCTTCTTCCATATAAATTACCAGAAGGTGAGCGTGTTTTTACTCGAAAAGCGCAATATCAGTATGGTTGGGATTGGGGATCAGATTGACTACGGTTGCGATTTATAAACCAATTGAACTTATTTCTTGGAATAATTTAAAACTGAATGACTTGTCTTATGAAATTATCAAATTGGATAAAAATCAAGCGAAAGTAAAGTTTAAATTTATTATCCAATCGGAACAAAATACAGCTGTAGAAATTAATTTTAATCAGAAAATAATCACTCAAAAATTAACCAAAGGAATTAATCATTTTTCGATTGATGAAACGATTCACAATCCAAAATTATGGTGGCCAAATGGAATGGGCAAACAGTATTTATATGATTATCAATTCAAAATTAAACAAGGGAATGAACAAATATCTAAGTATTTAAAATTTGGTTTACGTACGATAGAATTGGTACAAGAAAAAGACGAAGTTGGCTCTAGGTTTTATTTTAAAGTGAATGGAATTCCAACTTATATGAAAGGTGCAAATTATATTCCGCAAGATAATTTTGTTTCACGAGTTTCAAAAAATGATTATGAAAAGTTGATAAATAGTTCGGTTGAAGCCAATATGAATATGATTCGTATTTGGGGTGGTGGAATTTATGAGGACGATTATTTTTATGAATTATGCGACGAAAAAGGTTTGTTGGTTTGGCAAGATTTTATGTACGCTTGTGCTTTTTATCCTGGCGATCAAGATTTTCTTAACAATGTAAAACAAGAAACAATTGATCAAGTGAATCGCCTAAAAAATCATACTTCTATTGCGCTTTGGTGTGGAAATAATGAAATTGATGAAGCGTGGAAAAATTGGGGATATCAGAAACAAATGGGCTGGTCGAAACAAGATTCGTTGAGTATTTGGAAAGATTATCAAACGACTTTTCATCATATTATTCCGAATGTTTTAGATTCGATTTTACCAAAATCAGAGAATCGCTATAGGCCGTCTTCACCTTCGATTGGTTGGCGAAGAAAAGAAAGTTTGACGCAAGGAGATTCGCATTATTGGGGCGTTTGGTGGGGAATGGAACCGTTTGAAACGTATGAAAAAAAAGTTCCACGTTTTGCTTCTGAATATGGTTTTCAAGGAATGCCAACGTTGAAAACGGTGAAATCAATGTTTTCTGAAAAAGATACATTGAGTAAAAATTCTGCAATAATTTTAGCGCATCAAAAACATCCAAAAGGTTGGGAAACAATCAACGAATATATGCAGCGAGATTATGTTGTTCCGATCGATTTTGTGCAGTATAACTACGTTTCTCAATTGTTACAAGCACGCGGAATTCAGTTGGCAATTGAAGCACATCGACGTGCAAAACCTTATAATATGGGAAGTTTGTATTGGCAATTGAATGACGTTTGGCCAGTAACTTCGTGGTCGTCTTTGGATAAATTAGGAAATTGGAAAGCGTTACATTATCAAGTGAAAAGAAGTTTCGAAAATGTGTTGATTTCAGTAGAAAAAGAAGAAAATGTGTACAAAATTTATATCGTAAATGACTTATTGAAAGATTTGAAAGGAAAAGTAAAATTTTCTGTGGTAGATTTTAATGGAAATACACATTGGACTAACGATAAAGATGTAATTATTTTATCAAATTCTTCAACTAAAATAATGGAATTAACTGATGAAATTTTAAAAGGATCTTCTTCAACTAAAGCTTTTCTTCGAATTGAATTTGAATCAAATGGAGAAAAGTATTCGAGAAATTATTTCTTCGAAAAACCGAAAGATTTAGCTTTAACAAAATCAACAATTAAAATCAAAAAGATCAGTCATAACCAATTCGAAATTTCGACAAATGTTTTGGCAAAAGATGTTTATTTACTTGATGAAAATAATCAATTTGATGATAATTTTTTTGATTTAATTCCGAATGAATCTCGTATTATTAGTGGAAAAAACACAATTCAGAATCTAAAAAATTATTCGTTGTATGATACAATGAATGTTAAAAATCAATAATATTTTTCTCCCTATTTTTAGTGAAATTTCACAAAGGATTTGGAAATGTGAATTTTATTGACTTAAATTTGCACTGATAAAAATCATAACGTATAACAATTTAATAACGAAGAAATAAAATGTTCAAAGAAACGACATATCAGTTTTTAGCTATTGCAACAGATTTTGCAATGAGCATTCTTCGTGCTTATAAATCGTAAATAATTTACTTATTATATCAAAAGCCCGGAGGATTCTTCGGGCTTTTTCTTTTATTATTCTATTCTAGATTCAGAATAACTTCTAAAAACTTCCGAAGAAGAAATAGTTAGCGCTAATTATTTCAAAATAATTATTTGCAATTAAATAATCCATTTTATGGAAGATTCAATTTTCTTTTCTACTCAATTACGAACAAAAAGAGCGAGGAAAAGAAGTGTAAAAACAACGAAAGAAAAAAATGTATGAGAGAAATATAAACGTCAAAAAGAAATTTTTAAAGAACAAAAAGAAATTCCGCTTGTTCTTTTAAAAGAGCCGTGTCAAAAAGGTTTTGAGCGATATTTTGTATTGAGAGAAGATATTAAAAAAGAAAATGAGATTGAGTTTTTTACTCAAATTCTAAAGAAAATTAATACTTCTCAATATGCAGAAACGCGAAAGTTTGTAAAAAAACGAAAACGAAACGGAAAGCGAATTTATGTTCAGAGAATTCAAGAGTTGAAACAATTGCAACCTTACGAATATTCAGGTTCGTATTCAATTTTGAATGATGAAGAACGTCTATATTTTGTGTGTATTCAGGTGTATGATCCCAAGACAAAACGTTTCAAAGGAATTTATGAATTTCTACAACCGTGGCGTTTTCGATTGATTATAAAACCAAATATGATTACGCATTACAAACCGCTTGATATTGATTTGAAGCGCGAAGAAGCGCAAATCGATCATTTTTTTGATAAGTATAAAAATCAAGGAATCCTTTTAAAGAAAATAGTCGGAGGAGGGTATTCGTATGAACGAAAACCAAAATTTAAAAATCCTTTTACGAAACGGAAATTTTTTAATAATAAAAATTTAGCGATTGAAATCGCTGAAATGCTGATGGAAAAAGAACATCAGTTATCTAAAAGATATTAATCATGGGAAATAAAATCTCTGGAAAGGACTTTATAAAAATAGGCTTTCCAAAAAATAATTCGATCAATATTGCAATTGGGCAAATTCATCGATACAGAAAAAAAGAAAAGAAACAAACGATTCTCAATGAAGCAAAAGAAGTTTTGCTTGAACCAGAAAAGTACATTGGTGACGGAATTTGGGGAAAAGTTGCGGAAGGATTAATAAAACCAGTTGAGGTTAGATTACAAGAATTAAAAACAATGCGTTCACCTTTTTCAATTTTTGGAGAAAATGAAATTGATGAACAAGCGAAATTTCAATTGTATGATGCATTGAAATTGCCAATTTCGGTAAAAGGAGCTTTGATGCCAGATGCGCATTCGGGTTATGGATTACCAATAGGAGGAGTTTTAGCAACAGACAATGCTGTGATTCCTTATGGAGTTGGTGTGGATATTGGTTGTAGAATGAGTCTTTCGGTTTACGATTTGCCAGCTAGTTTTTTGAAAGGAAAATCGCATCAATTGATTCAGATTTTGCAAGATCATACCAAATTCGGAATGTATGAAACGCATAAACTAAAAGCGGATCATGAAATTTTTGAACGTTCTATTTTTGATGAAATTCCAATCTTGAAAAGTTTAAAAACAAAAGCTTATCAACAATTAGGAACTTCTGGTGGAGGGAATCATTTTGTTGAATTTGGGATTGTGAAATTAGATGAGGTAAAACCTGAATGGAACTTGATTCCAGGAGAATATTTGGCTGTTTTATCGCATAGTGGTTCGCGTGGTTTGGGTGCAAATATTGCAAAACATTATACGTATTTGGCGACGAAACAATGTCCACTTCCGAAGCAAGTTCAGCATTTGGCTTGGTTAGATTTGGACACGTACGATGGCCAAGAATATTGGGCAGCGATGAATTTGGCTGGCGAATATGCCAAGGCTTGTCACGATGATATTCACCGAAGAATTGCGAAAGCTTTGGGAAAACGTATCGTTTTTAACATCGAAAATCATCACAATTTTGCGTGGAAAGAAATGGTTGAAGGAACGGAACGAATTGTTCATCGTAAAGGAGCGACGCCAGCTGGAAAAGGAATTTTAGGAATTATTCCAGGTTCGATGACCGCGAACGGTTACATTGTTGAAGGTTTGGGAAATGAATTGAGTATTAATTCGGCTTCGCATGGTGCGGGACGAAAAATGTCGCGTGCGAAATGTAAATCAACAATTACTAAAAGTTTTATGAATTCACAATTGAAAGATGCAGGAATTGAGCTGATTGGCGGAAGTGTAGATGAAGCACCTTTGGCATATAAAAACATAAAAACGGTGATGAATTTACAGACTGAATTAGTGAAAGTGTTGGGAACTTTTACACCGAAAATTGTACGAATGGATAAATAATGATGAGGAAAAAAATTATTCAACTTACATCGGGTAGAGGACCAGCGGAATGCAATTTTGTGGTGACTAATGTTTTTAAAAAGTTTTCGGAAGCGTGCACAAAATCTGAAATTAAGTTTGACATAATTGAAAGAGAAATGGATAAAGATTTTCATCAACTTTCATCTGTGATTATAGAACTTGAAGGAAATGATTTAAACACGTTTTTAAAAACTTGGCTTGGAGCAATTTTATGGATTGGTAAAAGTCCATACCGAAAATTTCATCAACGAAAAAATTGGTTTATTGGTTGTTTTGAATTAGAAATTCCGAAAGAAAATTCAATCAATCCGAATGAAATTATATACCAAACAATGCGAAGCTCTGGAAATGGTGGACAAAATGTAAACAAAGTAAATTCGGCTGTTCGTGCGATACATCAACCAAGTGGAATTTCGGCTGTTTCGATGGATTTACGTTCACAACATCAGAACAAAAAAACTGCAACAACTCGTTTGTTATTGAAATTACAAGGATTTGAAACCAATAAATTGAAGGACTTGGTTCAAAAAAAATGGAATAATCAAACGTCTATTGCAAGAGGGAATCCTGTGAAAATATTCAGAGGAGATAAATTTAGTGAATAAAAAAAAGCCGCTCAATGAGCGGCTTTTAGTTTATTTTTTCAAAATAGCTTGGATAATTCCTTCCAAATTTTCATTGAATTCGAGCAATTGAGCAAAAACTTTATCGTCTTTATTCAAGCCACCGTGTTTGTTATTTTTTACAAAGGTTGCTTTTATCGTTTCCCAACGTTCTTTTTCTTTAGCAGTTATCAAACCTGCAATTTCTTTTAATCGCAACAAATTCGATTCTGTATCTGTTGTCAATGTTTGCGATTCACTTTCGTAATGCGCTAAAATAGTTTCGTTAATTTCTTTTTCGTTCATCATTGGAACAATTTTCGAAACCAATTTTGACATATTTCTGTACGAACCTTGCATTTTGAAAGGCGGTTCCGTTCTGTAATCATCTTGCATTGCTGCGCTCGAAATATAATTTTGATTGACTTTTACGACAATATTTCTAATCTTAATCACATGTTTTAGAACTGCAATAAAATCATCAATTTCTTGTTTCAAATAATTGCCTTCCAAATCCGGAAGTTGTTCTTGATTTTCGGTTACAAAATTTGTTAACTTGTAAAAATCTGTCAAACTTTTTGAAGCAATTTTATCCAAATAAGGATTATCTCCTGTTGCATTTTCAATCAAACTTAAATTGAACAACGTTTCCGTATCACCAATTACATCACCCAAATTATAAACATCAGCACGATTAGCCAACATATCTGGAATCTGAAATTTAGAGCCGCTTTCCGTATATGGATTTCCTGCCATTACAATGCAAAAACGTTTTCCGCGTAAATCGTAGGTTTTACTTTCTCCTTCAAAAATTCCATCAATTTTTCGCTGTCCATCGGCTAATGAAATAAATTTCTGTAAAAATTCGGCACTCAAATGCTGAATATCGTCCAAGTACAACATTACATTATCTGCCATTTCAAACGAAAGATTTATCTTTTTTAATTCCTCTCTTTCTCCAGAAGTTTTGGCTTCTATTGGATCGATTGATGTAATATTATGTCCAATTGTTGGTCCATTTACTTTCACAAAATGTAGGCCCATTGTTTTTGCTAAATACTCCATCAACGTCGTTTTTCCATAACCAGGAGGCGAAATTAACAACAACATTCCCATTCGTGCAGTACGCTTGTTATCGCCTGCAGTTCCCAATTGTTTGGCTAAATTATTTCCGATTAAAGGAAAATAAACTTCGTTGATTAATTTATTTCGAACAAATGATGTTAAAACTTTTGGTTCAAATTCTGCGATTTTTAAATCCTTTTCATAAGCTTTCGAAATTTCTTCTTTTAACTTTTGGAATGATTTAAAATTTGGAACATCAACAGTTGAAAAATCCTCTAATTTAGAAATGATTTCATGATAATTTTGTGTATAAATACCATCAATTATTACGGTATGATTTCCTTTTAAATCTTCAATTATAATAGATGAATTTCCATTTATTAACTGAAATTTATCTTTAGAAAACAATAACATCGTTGCTACTTCATTTACAACATTTCTGTAAGTTGAAAAATTTTCATTTTCATCGATAAAAGAATGAATCCAGTTTTCGATCAAGTAAAATTTTTCGGTTGAAGAAAATTGTTCATCTGCAATCAACGCATTAAAATCATCTGAATTTTTATTTTTCTCTAAGTAATTAATGAATTCTTTTCGAAAATTTTCAGCTTCATTACTCATCGAAAAAGCTTGATATTTTGTGAAAGTTCTAAACAAATAATTGGCAACTTTTTCTGAAGTTGTTATTGTTTTATCCCATTCAGTTTCCCAATTTTCAAAAAGCGATTTGATTTCATTTAGAATATTTTCAAATCGAGTTGAATTCGGCAAATTTTTCAAAATTAATTGAGCCGAATTAATCATTGCATTCAACTTATCTTGCAAATTCTTTTCTAAAGAATGGCAAAAAATTTGAGCAGTTGTACGAGTTGGCGCATCAAATTGCAACACATCTAATTTCGAATTTATGTTGACCAATTCAGTAAAAATTCGAAACGCATCAAAATTGTGAACGCCTTTTATATAACCTTCCGAATAATTTTGTTCAATGATTTGATTGATAAATTTTTCAGCATCAAAATCGTTTTCATTTCTTGCTAAAAAAGCTTGATAAGCTAAATATTCAGCACGATAAACCAATTGATTTTCCGAAACAAATTCTTGGTTCCAAATATCTTGGTAACGATAAATCTCATCGTTTTTAACTTTTTGATAGAAACTTGTACCTGTTAAATGATAAAATAATTCGTTGTTACGATTCAACAATGTCAGCGCTAATTGCTGCGTATTGACCGTAAATTTATTTTGACCAAGCGCAATAATATTTTGCCCATCAACAAAAAGTTCAGTTTTATCTCGTAAAACACGAAGCGTATCTTCTTGCGATTTTTTTAATAGATTTTCAAGGTTTTCGGCTTTCGAAACATCTTTTAAATCCTTCAATTCTTGAATGATTTGACGCATTTTGTCAATCATTAAATCCGAAGAATAAAACGCTAAAATTTCTTCTTTCTCAGAAAAAGTTTTGGCTTTATTTTCGATATTTTTCAAGACGCGCAAGCCAATTTGTTCTAATGAATTGGTGCGTTTGTTGGTTTGTTCAACTAATTGTTCACGTTTCGAATTGAATGCCTTGATAATTTCGTCGCGCTTATCTGCAATTTTCAAGGCGAAATCATCAAAATCAGAAAATTTACTTTCTAATTCTTCAAGTTGAACAATTATTTTTGTATTGTATTCTTCCGTTTTTTCGGCAGTTGTTGATAATTCTAAAAAGTTAACCACACTTTGTTCTAACAACGTGATTTGAGCAGAAAATTCTGCAACAGCTTCTTTGCTTTTTAACGCAGAAGTTTGACGTGTTAATTGGGCACGAACTTCGTTAAGCGAAGCAAAAATAACCGAGATTTTCTCAATGATTTTTGTTGTTTGTGTTGCGTCTTCAATTTTTAAACTGTTCAGAATATCAATCAATAATTCTAATTCTGAGGCAATTTTAAGACAGGCTTCTTCGATAACTTTCGCATCAATGACTTTTTCGATAGAAGCTACTAAGTTTTTCTGTTCAGCAACTTTTTCTTCGTATGGAATTAGTGCTTCATCCAATAAAAGAAACTCAATTGTTTTGGTTGATAAATTTTCGTTTACCTCTTGCAATCGGTTTTCTAATTCTTGAACACGCTCTAAATTGATGTAGCGAATTGAACGTAAATCAATAACTTTTCCTTGAATTTTACGAGCCTCAGCTAAATGTTCAACCAATAAATCCAATTGATTGTACGTTGTGCTATTTACTTTGAAAACGATTTCTTCAATCGATTCTTCCGTTTTTTCTAAGGTTTCTTGCGCAAATTTTTTCTGAATTTGAACTTTAGCAAATTCATCAATCGCTGTATTGGCAACTGTTTTTATTTCTAATAAAGGAACAGCAAGCTCAAAAGTCTCTTGATCATTAATCCAAAAATAGCCATCTACAATATTATTCGCTTTTTTTACAATGTCCTCGTATAAACCTTCGTACGAATCTTCTTTGTTGATTAATTGAATAACCTCCTGAGATTCAGCCATTGCTTTCACAATGTCTTTGTTCCCAATTTTATATAATGGATGATTTGTTTTCTCTGTATTTTCAATCAAACGTTCAACATAAGGTGTTTGCCAAATTTGAACTTGATGATGTCTTGTCGCTTCTTCTTCGGTGCGGAAATAAATTAAACTTCCATCTTTAAAAATCGTAAAACCATTACAAACTATAGGTGTTTCCACAGTTTGTTGAATGATATTGTACGATAAAAGAATGTATGTATTGGTTTCATCTTGATTGAAAATGTACATAAAATCTTCTCCGTTCGGAGAATTTACACGACGGAAAAATTGAAAATGCTCTAAATTATTATTATCGAAAAGATGATACGTTCCGTTTTGTAAATAATAACCATTCGAAAAAATTAAACCTTGATTATCG
This sequence comes from Empedobacter sp. UBA3239, assembly GCF_002362875.1. NCBI lineage: Bacteria > Pseudomonadati > Bacteroidota > Flavobacteriia > Flavobacteriales > Weeksellaceae > Empedobacter > Empedobacter sp. UBA3239. Next base: position 11,485 of record NZ_DEVJ01000074.1, read on the forward strand.
GGTAACAGAACTGCTGCATCTAAAAGTGCAGGAATGTTGATAACTTCTTTGGTGCGAACATTGTAAATATAGGCTCTGAAATCTTCTTGAAACGGTTTTATTTTAACCGCAATTAGATTTCCTAAATCGGCATAATAATATTCGGCATCGTCTAATTGTTGATCTAAATGTGTCACTTTTTCAGTGAAAATTCCTTTTCCTGAATCCGTATTATCTTCAATTTTAAAAGTAATATCACCACCAATTGCTTCGATAAAAATCTTATCTAAAATAGAAATATGTGGAAACTTTCCTAATCGACGATCATCGATAGAAGTTTTTTGCCATTCAAAATCAAATTGATCTGCTTTTTTTACTTCGTGAATGCTGCGATCATCTTGATAAATTAATTTTCCGTCTTTGATTAACCATTTAAACGCTTTCAAATCTTGTGCGCTTTTACTGGTTTGGAAAACCATGTATAGATAATTATCTGTTCTACGAAATTTAGAAAAGATAGAATCGCGGTAATATTTATATAAATTCTGAAAATCTGTAAAGAAATTCTGATCGTTTATTAAGTCGAGAGGTTGAGGAATAAATTGATTTTCTTGAAACAGATAAATACTAAAAACATCGCTCAACTGAATGTCTGTGCGTAAACCGAAATGCACGTTGTAACCAAAAATACACAATTTATCGAACGCGATAATTCCACGTGCGACGCATGTATTTTCTGTCGTAATTCTTTGGTTTGCGCTTAATGCAAAATTGGTAGAATTGAAGACTTCTTTTCGAGCATCATTCAATTTCGTTAATCTTTCCGAAAGAAAATCTTTTTGTGTAAGAAGTCTTTTTCGGATGATTTCGTACGCGCCTGCATCAAGCGTTTCGGTAACGTTAATATTTTTTTCTTCTTGCATTAAATTAAAATCTAGAAGGTGATTAAACTGTAATTAAGAGCGATTGAAACGAATAGATTCAATCACTCTATTATTGTTTAATGGATTAACCTATTTTTTTATTTGAAACACCTAACTGATTCGCAATTCCGAAAAGAGAATTTATAAATCCAGTATCTTCGTTATTTCCAGAAGCCGAAGCAGCTTGCTGTAATTTAATTAATGCCGCAGTAATTGTTAAGTTTTTGATGTCGTTAGACGAGATACCATATTTATCAGCAAGACTTCTTACTTTGCCAGCTAAATCACCTCCGCCATGTTCGTCAATCAATGCATTTTTGATGTCTGTTGCGTGTTTCGAATTGTCGATTAAATGATCGAAACCTTTTGCATTCGAAACTTGTTTGACAATATTTTCGAAGAACATTGTTTCTCCACCAACAATGTCAATTTTCGCAGATTTCAATGCATTTGATAACACCTCAGCTTGTGCTCCAGCAATATCTTTTTGAATGTTGATATGAGCCAATTCGATATCTTTTTCTTTTTGTAATTGAAGTTTGAACTCTTCGTGCTCTTTTCCAACACCGTCCAGTTTCTTCATAGCTTCTGCTTTTTCTTCAATTCCTTTTGCTTCTGCTAATGCTTTTTCACGAACAACTTCTGCTTGTGCTAAGCCTTCTTTACGTAACGCTTCTGCTTTTTTCTCGATAACAGATGCTTCTACAGTTCCTTGTTTTTCTTCTGCTTCTGCTTTTGCAACCATTACTTCTGCTTCAGATAGACCAATTGCAGCTTCTTCTTTTGCTTGTGCTTCAGCAATTATTTTACGAGCTTCAGCTTCTTTTGCAGAAGCTTCTTTTTTAGCTTCCGCATCAATTAATAACTCTTGCGCTTTGCGTTCTGCAACTTGTTTTTGTGCATCTGCTTCGATAACTTGACGAGCAGCTTCTTGCTCTGCCGCAATTTTTGCCGCTTCCGCAGCTTTTACAGTTTCGATTAAACGCTCTTCCGCTTCTTGCGATGCAGCAATAATTCCGGCTTGTTTCTGACGCTCAACTTCACGGTAAACTTCAACATCTTTTACGCCTTGTTGCTCTTCAATCACGCCTTTTTCTAAAAGAACACGTTCTTTGATAACGCCTTGAATATTTTTCTTCTCAACTTCGATAGATCTTTCTTTATCAATCTGAGCTAAAGTCACAATTCGCTCACGTTCTGTTTGCTCTAATGCACGATCTTTTTCAACGCGTTCCGTTTCGATTGCATCAGTACGAACTTTATTTTTTTCTGCGATAATAATTTGACGCAATTTATTTTCTTCTTGAACTGCCAATTGCTCTTCTGTTGTAATACGAACAGATTCAGCTTTTAGACGTTCTTCTTCGCGAACTTTTGCAATTTCTGCCTCTTCGCGCGCTTTTATATTTTCGATTTCTCTGCGTTGACGCTCTTCTTTTTCGGCTAATTGTCGCTCTAATTCTAAGATTGCTTCGCGCGCTTCAACGTTTTGTTTTTTGATTACTTTTTCTTCTTCACGACGAATTAAGTTGGCGTTCATATTTTGTTGAGCCGTTAATTCGGTGATTTTTTTAATTCCTTCCGAATCTAAAATATTATCAGGGCTCAAGAATTGTAATTCAGTTTGTTCTAAATAATCAATCGCACAGTCATCTAAAATATATCCATTCAAGTCTGTTCCGATGATATTTAAAATTTCATCTCTAAATTCGCGACGAGCTTCGTATAATTCGATAAAATCGAATTTTTTTCCAACTGTTTTTAAAGCTTCTGAGAATTTTGCTTCGAAAATACTTTTTAATGTTTCTGGTTCTGATGCTCGTTCTGTTCCTAAGTTTTGTGCAACATTGATTACATCATTCACCGATTTATTAACGCGAACAAAAAATGCAACTTTGATATCTGCACGAATGTTGTCTTTACAAATTAAACCATCGTGTTGTTGACGAGTAATATCAATTTTCTTAATCGAAATGTCCATAATTTCCATTTTGTGGAAAACAGGAATTACATACATTCCTTTGTTGAAAGCTACTTGCGATCCACCAACACCAGTACGAACGATGGCTTTTCCTTGCGGAACTTTTTTATAGAAAACGCTTAAAACGACGATGAAAGCAATAAAGATGAAAACGATAACACCAACTGCTAAAAGAATAAAATTTGTCATGAGATTTTTATTATATTTTGATTGATTTAGTGAATAATTAAGATTAAAATTTCTTCGATAAGAAACGAAGTAAGTTGAAATATTAGTGTCATAATAGTGTTAAATGTTGTTTAAGGTTATATGTTTGATGACGAAATAATAATGATTTGAAGGCGATTCGTCGGTGATAATAATGGTATCTCCAAAATTAATTTCTTCGCCATTTTGACTTTTGATGTTAAGCGTAATAATATCTTTCTCGATTTGAAATTCCGCAGAGCCTATTTTATCTCCTGTGATTTTAGATTTTGATTTTCCGACTCTTCCGATAAAATCAGTTTCTTCTTCTCCATGATAACCTAATTCTGAATACATTTTAACTAATGGTTTAGTGATCCAATGCATCATAAAATAAGCGATGATGAAAACCGGAATTAAGATTAAAACTGAATACAATCCTAATTTGCTTAATCCAAAAACAATCGAAGAAATAATGGTAATCACCCAACTGATAAATTTGAACAAAGTAATAATCACCATTAACGGAACTTTACCAACATTGATGAATTCTAAACATTTTGCCCAAAAACCTGGTTCGTGATGCACGTCTGCATCAGCATCGTGATCAGCGTCAATTTCGTGGTGGGCATCAACATCATTGATGTCTCCGATATGAAAATCAGAATCTGTTCCAAGATCAATTCCGTCACCAGCTAACAGTTGAAATACCCAATAGACAAGAGAAAATCCCATCAAAATGGTCATAATTCCGTTGGCCAATGGATTAAAAAGAAGGTCTAAAATTTCGGTCATTTAGTGTTAATTTTTAATGTTAAATAGCTCTTCTGAATGTATAATAAATAATTTTCGTTGTGCTGTTGATGGAAAGCGGAGTGGAAGTGATTAATTCCCAGCCTTCATTTCCATATTTATTTAGTAAATCATCCAAAAATGTTTTATCTATTTTGATAGAAAATAAGCCAGCGTTAGGCATTATTTCTATTGTTTTGTATTCATATTTAGATGCCATAGTTTTGATTTTTTAAAAGAGATTAATTTACTAAAAATTTTATAGAAATAATTCACTATAAAAAGTGATTTATTCTTGATTTTTCGACTGAATTTTTAGCTTTAAAGCTTCTAATTCATTTTGAATCAAATCTCCTTTCAAGGTTTCGTTAATTTCGTCATCAGCGGTTTTCGAATTGTCCGCTAAACTTCCGTAAGCTTGTGCAAGTGCTTCGTCTTCTTCTACTTTGGCTTTCATGCGTTCTAACATGCTAATTGTGCTATTCGCATCAATTTTTGCCATTTGTTTGTTTACTTGTTTTGTGGCATCAGCAACTTTTACACGAGCTTTTAATGTTGTTAATTCATTTTCCCATTTATTAATGTTGAATTTAAGAACCTCAACGTTTTTGTGCACTTCATTTGCAGATTTTTCATGAATAATCACTTGATTTTCTAATTCAGTAATTTCTTCTAACAATTGATTTTTTAAGCTCAAAGCTTCTTTCGCTAAATTTTCGGCTTGTTCAATTGTAATTTCATTTCGCCCAGCTTTTTCTAACAAAAGAATTGCTTTTCGTTCATAATCTGCAGCTTCTTCTTTCTTCTTGTCGACGCTATTTTGCGAACGAATTGCCATTGCTTTTACCTTTGCGTAAGCCTCTAATGATTGATTAAGATCATCGCGCATTTCGCGAATTCCTTGTTCTGTCATTTTGATTGGGTCTTCCATTTTTTCGACAACCGAATGTATTTCCGCTTGTCCAATTCTAAAAATACGTTTGAAAATATTCATAGTGATATTGTTTTATTGTTTAGAAAATTCGATTAATTGAGCAGAATATTCGCTCATCAATAAGCTCAAAGAGTTTAACGTTGCTTCAAATTCGTTTTGATCAAGATTCGCAACTTGAAGTGTGTAACGATAAATGACTTTGTTTCCGTCTTCTGTTATTGCAAAAGCACCATGAATGATATCGCGATTTTTCATCAACAACGCTTTTAGCATTTCCAGATTATCATTTGTAATTGTAAATAAATACAACTCGAAAATGATAACAGGTGGTGCAATCCCTACAATCAGATTTTGAACACCATCCAATAAATTTTCAATCATAAAAACACCTTCTTTTTCGTCTTTGTAAGTGATGGTGTAATTGATGTTTTGAATAAAATTTTCAATCTTCGAAAAATAATTCATTTTGTTGTTATTAGTGTTTTTTGTAATTTGTTTCCATAAAATTAAACAATTTGCTAAAATAATTAGCAAATAAAAATGTTAAAATTTTAAATAATGACAAAAATTGGTGAAAATATAAAGAAATTAAGACAAGTTAAGAACTTAACTCAGCAAGCTTTTGCTGATTTATTCGATGTTAGTAGAGGGAATATTTCATCTTACGAAGAAAAACGTGCAGAGCCACGAATTGAAACGATTTCTCTAATTGCTAAATATTTTAGCATTCCGATTAGTCATTTAATCGAAAAAAACTTAACAGTTAACGAAATATTACACTTTGATAATTATTTTGAGGAAGCTGATACATTTCGAAATGTTAAAAATTTGAGCGCGATTCCTTTTTTATCACGAGAAATAATTCAGTTAAAAAAAGAATTATTTTCTAATATAGAAAACTATCCGTCGATCTATTTTCCAATCTATAATTCGCATCAATTTATTGCGTTAGAATATTCTTCGAATATCGCTTCACCTATCGATTTTACAGAAGAAGAATCATCTATTTTATTTTTTGAACATTTGGAAGTGGAAAATTTACATTTGGTAAATGATAAGTTTGGTTTGTATTTGAATGATGATGAAATTTTTGTCGGAAAATTTATTCAGCACGATAATCAGTTGATTTTGGAATTAAATCAATGGAAACAAATTATTTTTGATGTTGAGAATATTAAACATTTTTATCAGTTTTATGCGGTTTATAAGAAAGTTTAAAATAAGAAATGTTGAGACATGTTTTGTCACTCAAGACTTAAGACTCAAAATTTTTACACCTTTATATAAATCTTCTTTTTATCCAATAAATAAGCTAACCACCAAAAGAAAGCTAAGAAAATTAGCGAATAAACAAATGAACCAATTTCTGGGATTCCAGAAATCTTTGCGCAAATATTTTCGTAAAACCAGCCTAATGGAGAAGTGAATTTGATTTCTCCTTTGTCATTTAAACCAGCTTCAATTCTGATTAAACCTAATAATCGAGGTAATAATCCGCTCAGAACAAAGATGAATAAAGGGTTTTTTCCGAAAACATCAAAAAATTTCATAAAACCATTTTTGATGCCTAAAATCTCGATGAACCAAATCATTGCGCCAATTGTTAAAATTGCTAAACCAGTTGTGTTGAAAACATAAGAACTGCTCCAAATCTTTTTATTGTACGGAAAGTCCCATTGCCAAACGTAACCAATTGTCAATGCAATTGTTCCTAAAACAAATAAACCAGCTAACATTTTATATTGTGGATTGTCAGTTTTTGGTAGCGGACGATTCAACCAATTGATATTTCCTTGTTTCTGAATATAATCACCAACCAAATACCCAAATAAAACCTGTGGAATAGTAGAAATTGTACTGAAAATTCCTTCGGGATCAAACGGAACACCTTCTCCTTTGTAAATATGCGCTAAACCAAGCAATTGATTATCAATTTTAGTCCCTATAAAACCTTCTAATGAATAAGGGTCAGAAGTTCCAAGTCCGAAAGTTAAAACCCAATAAAGTAGAAGAATCGCACAACTTATCAATAAAACTTGTTTTTGTTTAAAATAAAAAGCAATCACCGAAGCGAAAAAATAAGCAATTGCAATTCGTTGTAAAACGCCCATTATTCGGATTCCGCTTTCTTCTGAATCTTTCCATGCTTTGAAAATAAGGTCATTATTATCCCACTTGAAAAATGGCCACCAATTGATGAATAATCCAATTCCGAAAATTAAAATTGTTCGTTTAATTACTTTTTGCCAGAAAATTTGTTGAGGTTGTTGTTGTAATTTTGGAATCACAAAAGCCATTGCATTTCCTACAGCAAACAAAAAGAACGGAAAAACCAAATCTGTTGGCGTACATCCGTGCCATTCTGCATGCTCCAAAGGATCGAACATAGCCGACCAAGTTCCTGGATTATTTACCAAAATCATCAACGCAACAGTTGCGCCACGAAAAACGTCTAATGAATAATAACGAGCTGCTTTCATCTCTTTTGTGTTAATGTTTTAAAGATATAGATTTTTTGAATTTTTTGACAAAATGCTTTTCAAAAAGATACTAGATTATTCCTTACCTTTAATTGTCGATAACAAACAATAAATAAAATGAGAACGGAGTCTGATTTATTAGGAGAATTACAAATTCCTGAAACGGCTTATTATGGTGTGCAAACGCAACGCGCCATTAATAATTTCAAAATTTCCAATAATTATTTGTCACATTATCCCGAATTTGTAAAGGCACTTGGTATTGTGAAATTAGGTGCTGCACAAGCTAATCACGAATTAGGAATTTTATCGAAAGAATTATTTGATGCGATTTCTTTCGCTTCAAATGAGTTAATTGCTGGTAAATATACAGAGCAATTTCCAATCGATATGATACAAGGTGGTGCGGGAACTTCTACAAATATGAATGCAAATGAAGTAATTGCAAATATTGCTTTGGAGTATTTAGGAAAACAAAAAGGAGAGTATCAATTTTGTTCGCCAAATGATCATGTGAACCTTTCGCAATCTACGAATGATGCTTATCCATCTGCTTTGAAATTAGCATTATTTAATATGAACAAGCCTTTGGTTGAGGCATTAACTTCGTTGTATGAGGCTTTTGATAAAAAAGGGAAACAATTTAGTAATGTTATAAAAATGGGACGTACACAATTGCAAGATGCGGTTCCAATGACACTTGGGCAAGAGTTTGAAGGTTTTTCGAATACGTTGCATAAAGAAGTTGATAATTTGAATCGAATAGCTGCTGAATTATTAGTGATAAATATGGGTGCAACTGCGATTGGAACTGGATTGAATGCTGTTCCTGGTTATGCACAATTGTGTACAACTAAAATTGCTGAGATCATGAATGAAGATGTTTCGTTGGCTGATAATTTAGTGGAAGCAACTTCGGATACAAGTTCATTTGTTGATTATTCATCTGCTCTGAAACGTCTTTGTGTGAAGTTGTCTAAAATTTGTAATGATTTACGTCTGTTGACTTCAGGACCGAGAACAGGTTTGTTCGAGATTAATTTACCTCCGAAACAACCGGGATCTTCGATTATGCCAGGGAAAGTAAATCCTGTAATTCCAGAAGTGGTAAATCAGGTTTGTTTTAAAGTCATTGGAAATGATTTATCAATAACAATGGCTGCCGAAGCTGGTCAATTACAATTAAATGTAATGGAACCAATAATTGGTTTTTCGATTATGGAATCGATTCAATATTTAACAAATGCGATGAATACGCTACGCGTTGAATGTGTAGATGGAATTACAGCAAACGCAGAACATTTGAAAAATGAAGTACAAAATAGTATTGGAATTGTTACAGCTTTAAATCCGTATATTGGTTACAAAGCAAGTACAAAAATTGCGAAAGAAGCTTTAGAAACAGGAGGAAGTGTTTATCAATTGGTTTTAGATCACGGTTTATTGTCGAAAGAGCGTTTGGACGAAATCCTTGATCCTAAAAATATGCTTGGTCCACATATATAGAAGTTGTGAGTCAATAGTTATGAGTTTTGAAAAATAAATTAATAATGAAACCTTCGAATCTTCTAAAAATAGAAACATTAAAAGATGAATGGTTAGATAAGGATATGGTTATCTTATATGCTTGTTTTTCAGATTTTATCCGATTGTATTGTAAAAGAACATTTGTTTAAAGGGCATGTTGATTGGATGTATGATGATGAACATAAAAATGCAAAAATTGAAATTGAAAACTTATATAATTGGTGGAATAAACGTAAGCTCGATAATGATAATTTAGAAAATAATCAATATGAAGAAGATAATCAAATGTTGAAAAAATTAATAGAGTTTAGACAATATCTTTGGACTTGATTTAATTAAAAAATTATGAGTAATGAGTTCAGAGAAAACTTTGAACTTATTACTCATAACTTAAAACTTATTTTAATATCCGTGTAGATTCACATCATCAGTTGGAAGTAAATCAACTTTTTTACCCATTTTTTTCTGAATGATTTTGAAATGATGCAAATCTTCTTCTGTAATCAAACTAATTGCCTTTCCGTTTGCATTTGCACGACCTGTACGCCCGATTCTGTGCACATAATCTAAAGGCGAACGAGGTAATTCATAATTAATAACAGTTGGTAAACCTTCGATATGAATTCCGCGTCCAATCAAATCAGTTGCAACCAAAACTTTAATATCACCTAGTTTAAAATCTTCCAAATTATCCATTCTAGCGCCTTGGGATTTTTTACTGTGAATCGCCATTGCAGAGATTTTATTCTTTTTTAATTTTTCTACTAAATTATCTGCAGTTCGTGTCGAAGAAACAAAAACCAAAACTTGTTCTAAGTTTTCAGATTTGATTAAATAACGTAAAAAAGGACCTTTTGTTTCGGCATCAACTTTATAAGCAACTTGTTCGATTTGTTCCAAATCAATTTCTTGTTTTTTGATTTCGACAACAATTGGATCAATACTTAATGTAGATTTTATTTCATCAATTTTATCATTCAAAGTCGCAGAAAAAAGAATCGATTGTTTCTTTTTCGGAACACTTTTCAAAATTAGGTTCATCTCATCTCCAAATCCTAATTGAAACATTTTGTCTGCTTCATCAATCACCAAATATTGCAATTGATCCAATGATAACGCATTATGATCCATCAAATCCAATAAACGACCAGGAGTTGCAATCAAAATTTCTGTTCCATACAAATTTTTCATCTGTGGATTAATCGAAGTTCCTCCATACACCGCTTGCGTTTGTACCTCACGGCGTAAAGCAGTTTGCAATCCTGCAAAAGTTTGTTCAATCTGAACTGCCAATTCACGTGTTGGAACTAAAATTAACGCTTTTATGTTACGAGATTTTTCGTACGATTGATGTTGAATTTTTTGTAGCAAAGGCGTAACAAAACACAAGGTTTTTCCAGAACCAGTTTTTGCAATTCCCATCACATCTTTTCCTTTTAAAATTGATGGAATTGTTTCGGTCTGAATTTCAAAAGGTTTTAAAAATCCAAGTTTTGTAATTGCTTTTGATAAATATGGTGATAATCCTAAATTTTCGAATGACATAAATTGATATAAGATTGCAAAGGTAGAGATTAAATTTGAATGAAATTTTAGGAATAATTACTCGTTTAATTATTTTTAATCGTGATGAAAATGAAAGTTTTAAAATCGTTTCTGAAATATTTCTAAAAATCTTTTTAGAAACAGTCAAATTATCGAAATAACGATTGAAAATAGAAATAATTTCTGTTTAAAACTTTATTAAAAGCTTTTTGCTTAATAAAACTATCGTTAACTTTGATTCTTATGAAAAAAGATCAGTCTAAGATAATTCGTGAGCAAGCGCCAAGATCTGCTACTCGCGAGCATTCGGTTCCATTATATTTAACATCAAGTTTTATTTTTGATAGCGCAGAGCAAGGACGTGCAATTTTTGCAGAAGAAGAGCAAGGTATGGTTTATTCACGTTATGCAAATCCAAATACAACAGAGTTTATTAATCGCGTTTGTGCTTTGGAAAAAGCAGATGCAGGTTTAGCTTTTGCTTCGGGAATGGCTGCTGTTTTTGCATCTTTTGCTTCGTATATAAAAAGTGGAGATCATATTGTATCGAGTCGTGCAATTTTTGGTTCTACGCATCAATTAATTACGCAATTATTTCCGCGTTGGGGCGTAACTTATACATATGTAGAAACGCCAAATATCGAGGATTGGGAAAAAGCAATTCAACCAAATACAAAAATTGTTTTCTTAGAATCGCCTTCAAATCCTGGATTAGAATTATTTGATTTAGAATCTTTGGCAAAATTGAAAGAAAAACATCCGAATGTTATTTTTGCAATTGACAATTGTTTCGCAACACCATATTTACAACAACCTTTGCAATTTGGATTTGATTTATCTATTCATTCTGCAACAAAATATATGGACGGACAAGGTCGAGTTTTGGGTGGAGTAGTTGTAGGGGAAGAAGAATTAATCAACGAAATGATGTTTTTTATTCGTCATACAGGTCCAGCGATGTCAGCTTTTAATGCATGGACAATTTCTAAAAGTTTAGAAACGTTGCCACTTCGTATGGATCGTCATTGCGAAAATGCGTTGGCGTTGGCAGAAGCTTTGGAAAATCATGCTGAAATTGCAGATGTAAAATATCCATTTTTACTATCGCATCCGCAATATGAGTTGGCGAAAAAACAAATGAAAGGCGGGGGTGGAATCGTAACATTTGAAGTGAAAGGAGGAAAAGAACGTGCTTTCAGATTTATTGATGCATTAGAAATGATTTTATATACGTCTAATTTAGGGGATTCGAGATCGATTGCAACGCATCCAGCAACTACAACTCACGCAAAATTATCAGATGCAGAACGTGCAGATTTGGGAATTAGGCCAGGCTCTATTCGTTTATCAGTCGGTTTGGAGGATAAAGTGGATATTATCGAAGATATTTTGCAAGCGTTAGAAAAAACTAAGGTTTAATTAATTTATTGATTAGTTGTCGATTAAATATATATTTTAATAATTTATTCATTTCAGCACGGACTTTGCATTGTTTAAATGAAAGTTTAGAATATGAAGAAGTTTTTAATTTTTGGTTTTGCGTTGTTTACAATGTCAAGTTATGCGCAAAATAGACCAAATGATGGAAATAATAGAAATGTCGATGTTTTAATTGAAAGATCTGATTATTACGGAATATCAAGTAGTCAAAAAAATAAAATAATTGCTTTAAAAAAACAAGCAAGTAAAGATTTCGAAAGAGTTGGAAGAGATCGTAATTTATCTGGTTACGATAAAGGTAGAAGAAAAAAGAGAGATTTCTTACAATTTACAACGTGATATTGATAAAATCTTAAATGATAATCAACGTTATAAATGGTCAAATTCTCATCGTGACGATTATTACAAAGATCGAATTGATGATCGGTTAGAGCGTTTAGAAGAAGAATACGAAAGAGATATCAAGGGAATAGAACGTAATTATTCTTACGATAAAAATTTGATGAAACGTAAAAAAGAAATCAGAAAAGCAGAATATAAACGCGCGAAAGAGCGTTTGAAAAATGTGAAAGATTATTATTAAAATAAAAGGATCCAATAATTTATGGATCCTTTTATGTTTTATATTAATTTGATAAAATTTTCTACTTGTTCCTCTGGTGTTGTCCAAGAAGTGACTAATCTAATTGCAGAATTTTCTTCATCAATTTTTTGCCAAATATAAAACTCAAAATCTTGTTGTAGTTTTTCGATAATTGAATTTGGTAAAATAGGGAAAATTTGATTGGAAGATGGTTCTGTCAAAAAGTTGTGACCTTTTGCTGAAATAGCATTTGCTAATTTTTCTGCCATTTGATTGGCGTGTTTTCCCATCTCGAAAAATAAATCATCTCGAAATATTTCCGAAAATTGAATTCCTATCAAACGTCCTTTCGCTAACATTCCGCCTTTTTGCTTAATATGATAACGAAAATCTTCGTCCAATTTCAAATTATTTATCACAATTGCTTCACCTAAAAGTGCACCATTTTTAGTTCCGCCAATGTAAAAAACATCTGTAAAATTCGCCATATCTTCTAAGTTTAAATCACATTTAGAAGAAGTTAAAGCAGAAGCTAAACGTGCGCCATCAACAAAAAGGTATAAATTATTTTCTTGGCAAAAATGATAAAGCTTTTGCAATTCCTTTTTTGAATAAACACTTCCAACTTCCGTAGAATTAGAAATATAAACCAATTTTGGCTTTACCATATGCTCGTCCGTATGTGTGGCAAGAATAATCGAAATTTGCTCAGGAGTTATTTTTCCATTATCCGTCGCAATGGTATTTATTTTATGTCCTGTTGCTTCTATCGCGCCCGTTTCGTGAACGGCAATATGCCCGCTTTCGGCTGCAACTACAGATTCGTGTGGTTTTAGAATAGAAGAAATTACAATTAAATTGGCTTGTGTTCCACCAGAAACAAAATGAATTGCTGAATCTTTTTTCAGTCTTTTTTTGATAAACTCTCTTGCTTCATTGCAAAATTCGTCTTCGCCATAACCAATAGTTTGTTCTAAATTTGTATCGATTAATCGTTGCAAAATTGCTGGGTGAGCACCTTCGCTATAATCATTTTTAAAGCTATATTTTTTCAAAATTGAAATCTTAAATTTTGAGAATAAAAGTAGGAGTTTTCCTAATTCTTTCCTATTTTACTATCTATTTTTACCAATTATTTAAACTGAAGTTATGAAGATTTTAGTCGTAGAAGATGAAATAAAATTGCAAGAAACAATTGTTGAGTTTTTAGAAAAGGAAAAGATGATTGTCGAAACAGCAGATAATTATCAGCAAGCTTTGGATAAAATAATTTCGTTCGATTATGATTGCATTTTATTGGATATGATGTTACCAGACGGTGATGGAATGTCTTTGTTGAAGGAATTGAAGAATCTTCATAAAGAAACTTCGGTGATTATTTTGTCGGCGAAAGATTCGGTTGATGATAAAGTAGAAGGATTATTGGTTGGCGCGGATGATTATTTAGCGAAACCGTTTCATTTTGCTGAATTATTGGCTCGAATTAAAGTTGCTTTGCGCAAAAATCTACAAAAAGGAGAGGATGTTTTGAGTTATAAAAATATTCAAATTTTTCCCGAAGATCGTTTGGTAAAAGTAAATAATATCGAACTGAAATTAAACAGAAAGGAATATGATTTGCTGTATTATTTTATGTTGAGACCCGAACGTGTTTTTCAGAAAACGACTTTAGCAGAAAGTGTTTGGGGAGATCATATTGAGCTATCTGATAATTTAGATTTTATTTATTCGCAAATAAAAAATCTAAGGAAAAAAATGAAAGAAGCAAACTCCGAAGCCGATTTACAAGCGGTTTATGGGATTGGTTATAAGTTGATTTAACATGAAAATATCACTAAAAAATTATACATTTCGTTACCTCACATTTTGGTTGCTTATCGTTATTGCGATTTGGGCATTTCTTTTTCATTCCTTGATTTTGGATGAAGTTTATGACAATGTAGATGACGGATTAAAGAATCAAAAAATTGAAATTATTCGAGAAGCTTATCGCGATCCGAATTTATTAAATACAACCGAATTTGGATTAAGTCAATTCAAAATGTCCAAAGTTGATCCAAGTAAATATGATGAAAGAAATCATTTTTCGAATGAGTTGGTTTACATGGGATACGATGATGACATGGAGCCTTATCGTATATTGAGAACTGGTTTTTATGACAAAGAAAATCATCCGTATTCATTAGAAATTAGAACATCAACTGTTGAAGAAGATGAATTGATTTATGATTTATCGATTTCTTTGATTGCGTTGTATGTTTTTATTTTGATTAGTATTTTATTGATTAATCATTTTGGATTGAAAAAAGCTTTCAAACCTTTTGGGCAAATTATTTCTCAATTAAGAAAATATGAAGTAGGAAATAACGAAAAACCAAAACTTGTCGAAACGAATGTGAAAGAATTTTCTTATTTGCAAAAAGAAATTGAGCGAATGATTAATCGAAATGATGAGGTTTTTAATTCACAAAAATTGTTCATCGAAAATGCTTCCCACGAATTGCAAACACCTTTGACAATTGCGCTAAACAAACTTGATTTGCTAATAGAAAATTCAGATTTAAAAGAAAAAGAGGTGATGAGTTTGGTAGAAACCAAGCAAATACTTTGGAGAATGGTGAATCTTAATAAGTCGTTGTTAATGTTATCTCGAATCGAGAATAATCAATACAAAAATAATGTTGAAGTTAATTTTACAGCTTTGACAAAAGATTTGATCGAAGATTATGAAGAAATTTTAGAAGCAGAAGAAATTAAATTAGAAACGAATTTTAAGGCAGATTTTATTCTTGATTTTAATATCGATTTAGCGCGAATTTTAATTTCAAATTTGATTCGAAATGCGATCAAACATAATAATGATGAGAAAATTATTAAGATAGAAAGTGATTCAAATCAATTTATAATTTCGAATACAGGGAAAAACGCAACATTGGATTCGAATCTTATTTTTAGTCGTTTTTATAAACAAGGAACAAGTGATGGAAATAATGGCTTGGGGCTTTCGATTGTGGACACGATTATCAAAAATCAACAAAATTTGACGTTACGTTACAATTATGAGTTTCCTTTTCATCAATTTATTTTGAAAAAATAAATTATTCCCAAATCTTTCCTAATTCACTTTGCAACTTTGTCTTAATAATTATAAAATCAAACAAAATGAAAAAGTTTTTAAGTGTTATCATGTTAAGTGCAACGTTGATTTCTTTTGCTCAAGATAAAGCAATAAAATATAACCAAGTTCCAAAAATGGGACAGCAATTTATCAACAAATATTTTGGTGTAAAACAAGTTGGTTCTGTGATGTTGGACGACGATTATTTTTCGAAAGAATATAAAGTGTATTTGGCAAATGGAACAAAAGTAGAATTTGATGGAGACGGAGCTTGGAAAGAAGTCGATGGAAAACGAAATGCTATTCCAACAGGATTTATTCCAGCTAAAATTTCGAATTATGTGAAAAGAAGTTTTCCGAATACTACAATAACAAAAATTGAAAGAGACCGAAAAGAAATTGAAGTGAAATTGAACAATGGACTTGAATTAAAATTTGATAAAAACGGAAATTTTAAGAAAATTGATGATTAATAAAAAATATATTCAAACAAAAACTCCAACTAAATATTAGTTGGAGTTTTTTATTTTATTTATCTCGGCTTTCTAACATTGGTACAAATTTGAAATCTCCAAATTCGTAATGCTCAAATTGATCTTCTGATAATCTTATAATGACAATCATTCGTTGCGATTGTTCACCAACTGGAATCACCATTATTCCTCCAATATTCAATTGTTTTTTTAATTCTTCTGGAATTTCTGGCGCACCAGCCGTTACAATAATTTTATCAAAAGGAGCAAAAGAAGGTAAACCTTTGTAACCATCTCCATACGTTTGATAACGTGGCTCGAAATTGATTTTTTTCAACATGATTTTCGAGAAATCAAACAAATCTTTTTGTCTTTCAATCGTAAAAACTTCAACACCCAAAGCAACCAAAACAGCAGTTTGATAACCAGAACCAGTTCCGATTTCTAAGACTTTTTCATTAGGCTGAATGTCTAATAATTGTGTCTGAAAAGCAACTGTAAACGGATGCGAAATCGTTTGTCCAGCAGCAATCGGAAAAGCTTCGTCGCGATATGCGAATTCCGTAAATGCGCTGTCTAAAAATAAATGTCGTGGCACTAAATTAATAGCTTCCAATACGTTTTCATCTTCAATTCCTTTCGAGCGCAACAAATCAACCAACATTTTGCGTCGTCCTCTGTGTTTAAAATCGTCTACAGACATATTCCAAAATTTTTACAAAAATGCATTAAATACAACTTATTCTCATTAATTTTAACGGCAAAATCTACCAAATGTTAAAAGTAGGAGTGATCGGTGCCGGGCACCTTGGAAAAATCCATTTAAAGTTATTAAATCAATCGGAAAGATACGAATTAATTGGCTTCTTTGATTCTTTTGAAGAAAATGGAAAAAAAGTTGAAGCTGAATTTGGGTACAAATATTTTAGTTCGATGGACGAATTAATTGATGCTGTTGATGTTGTTGATATTGTGACACCAACGTTATCACATTATGAAGTTGCATTGAAAGTGATCGAAAAAAATAAACACTTTTTCATTGAAAAACCAGTTACGCATACCTTAGAAGAGGCAGATCATTTGTTGAAATTGACAAATGAAAAAGGTTTGAAAGCGCAAGTTGGACACGTAGAGCGTTTTAATCCTGCATTTACAGCGGCTTCACCTTTTATCGAAGAACCATTGTTTATCGAAACGCATCGTTTGGCAGAATTTAATCCGCGCGGAACAGATGTTCCTGTTGTGTTAGATTTGATGATTCATGATTTGGATGTGATTTTATCGATTGTAAAATCAGAAATTAAATCTATTCATTCATCTGGAGTTTCGGTTATTAGTGATACGCCTGATATTGCAAATGCTCGAATTGAGTTCGAAAATGGTTGTGTGGTGAATGTTTCGACAAGTAGAATGTCAATGAAAAATATGCGAAAAATGCGTGTTTTTCAGCGAAATGCGTATATCTCAATTGATTTCTTGACGAAAAAGACTGAAATTATTAAAATGCACAAGGCTCCAGAAAATCCAAGTGAATTTGCAATGATTTTGGAAAATGATAAAGGAGATCGTAGAGAAATTTGTTTCGAACATCCTGAAGTTTTACCAAATAATGCAATTTTGGATGAATTGGAAAGCTTTGCAGATTCTATTGTGAATAATTCGCCGATTAAAGTTTCGTTACAAGATGGACGAAATGCCTTGAAAGTTGCGTTGGAGATTATTGCTTATTTTGAAAAAGAACAGCAAGTCATCAAAAATCAAACAATCGAGAAAGAATAAATCGATGTTAGATTTTAGAAGTTCGAATTTCGCTAAACGCATGAATATGATGTGATTTTGAAACAAGTTCAGAATGACGAAAATTTGTCAAGCTGAATTCATTTCAGCTTCTCATTCTGAAAAATCAAATTTCGCAAAACTCATTTCGAACTTCGAATCTCGAAAAAAAATAAATAATAAAAACAAACATACAAAAAGATGAAAAACATTACAGTTATTGGAGCTGGAACGATGGGGAATGGAATTGCTCACGTTTTCGCACAATCAGGATTTGCAGTGAATTTGGTTGACGTTTCTCAAGATAGTTTGGAGCGTGGATTGAAAACAATCGCTGGAAATTTGGAGCGTATGATCGCCAAAGAAAAAATTACGGAAGCTGACAAAACAGCAACTTTAAATAATATTACAACATTTACAGATACTGCGGAAGCGGTAAAAAATGCGGATTTAGTTGTAGAAGCTGCAACAGAAAATTTAGATTTGAAATTGAAAATCTTCAAACAAATTGATGAAGCTGCGCCAGCAAATGCAATTTTAGCGTCTAATACTTCTTCTATTTCGATTACAAAAATTGCGTCTGTTACAAGTCGTCCAAAACAAGTGATTGGAATGCATTTCATGAATCCAGTTCCGATGATGAAATTGGTTGAAATTATTCGTGGTTACGATACAACAGACGAAGTAACGAAAGCGATTATGGAAATGTCAGAAAAATTAGGAAAAGTTCCAGTTGAAGTGAATGATTATCCAGGTTTTATCGCCAATCGTATTTTAATGCCAATGATTAACGAAGCAATTTATTCTTTATATGAAGGAGTTGCGGGCGTGAAAGAAATTGACGAAGTAATGAAATTAGGTATGGCTCATCCAATGGGACCATTACAATTAGCAGATTTTATCGGTTTAGACGTTTGTTTATCAATCTTAGAAGTGTTGTACGATGGTTTCAAAAATCCTAAATATGCACCTTGTCCATTGTTAGTTAACATGGTAACTGCTGGTAAAAAAGGAGTAAAATCTGGAGAAGGATTCTATGATTATTCAGAATCTAAAAAAGCAGAAAAATTAGCTGCTCAGTTTGCGAAGTAATTAGTTGATTAACTATTGATTTAATTGGAATTTAATCTAATGAAAACAAATTTTAAAATTATTTCTTTTACAGAAATTGAATTTGAGAATGAAGAAATAGATCTTCATAATTGTTATGATTTTATTTCAAATGAATTGGAGGTGACAAATGAATTTATTAAAATACATTTTGTCATAATAGAAGAAAATACTATTAAAAAAATGAAGTATAATGATTTATATTTTTTAGTAAATAATTATACATATCTAAAACAAATTAAACCTTTTGAAGAATATATTGAAGACGATTCATGTTTATCTGGAATTACATTTTTTGATTCTAATTTACGTGATGAAAATTATTCATTAGTTGATAAAGAATATCCAAATGAAAATGATGACCTAATTTTTACTTTTGAAAGTGAAAGAGTTATTCGGATAAATTCTAAAGAAGTGATTTTAGTTGGGAAATAAACAAAAAGCGTTACTCGAAAAGTAACGCTTTTTATTTTGAAAACTATGTCCCGTCCTGAAATAG
>NZ_DEVJ01000019.1:0-7482 GCF_002362875.1 Empedobacter sp. UBA3239
TAAAATAATTATATTTAATGTCTATGAAGTGATGAAGTACGACACTCATAGTATTGAGATTTGAGATGTTAGTTATTAGACTTTTGTTATTGTATGTTCTTTTTTATTCATTGGTTTATTGTTTTATGAATAATGTATTCATGAATCCTTTGGATTTGGCTTGATACAAAAACATTTGAGATGTTTGCTATTATTATGTTCATTTTATTAATTACTTTTTTCTTGATAAAAAAGTAATCAAAAAATGAAGGCTTCAATTCTGGACGGTCAATCTTCATTTCGCTTCACTAAAATGTTTAAATCACTCCTTTCAGTCGGTAAACATTTTTACGTTTCACTTAACGGATTGACATTCGTCTGCGAATTTTTATGCCAGGTTATTGCTCTTAATTTTTAGCGTTTATTAGTGAATGATTTGTTGTAGTGTTCGTTCAATAACTTTTCGACATCAGACATTTTGTAGTAGATTTTGTTGCCTACTTGACAGAATGAAACCTTTCCTTCATTTCTCCACGTTTGAGCAGTTCGTTTTGAGATTTTCATTAGCATTAGAAACTCTTGGTTATCCATAAATGTTTCTTGTTTAGCTGCTAATGCTTTGTTTAATTTTTTAGTGATTTCCTCTAATTGGAATACGATCGCATCGTATTGATCCTTTGTTAAAATGATTGCTTCCATTTTCTAATTTGTTTAAGATTATGAAACAAATGAAGTACAGAAAAAAAAGTCCGTTAGTCCTGAAATGGTCTTGTCAGGACCATATCTTTTTGAATGGCTGATAGATAAAGACTTTTGATTTTTGAGGTTGAACGTATGAACAGGACTTTTATGACCAAAAAAAAATCCTAACTGGGATAGTTAGGATTGCGAATATTATAGTAATTTATCTACATCAATTCGTTTTGCGTTATTCGGTCGTTTTTCTTCTCTTGATGGAGTGAGTATGGTTTTGACCGTTTCAATACTTACTTTATTTCCGTCTTTGTCTACAAAAGAATAAACAATCATTTTAGAAATCTCGTTTACATTTCCATCTAAATAATTTTTACCATTAATAAACAACTCTCTGTTTAATTGGTAAAATATGTCTACCAACTGATTGACCTTTCCATTGAATTGTAGTTTGTTGTAATTGCATTTTTCTTCTTTAACCACTTGTAATTCTTCCGTTAATGTTCTGATGTGTTGTAAGTGGTCAATTTTTTTGTTGCATTGCTCTGAATATTCTGGAAGCTTTGGATTGATAAAATGAATGTTAGCTTGTTCGTATTCGTATTTCTCATCAGTTAAGAAAAAGATCTGATCGCAATAATCCTCCATCTGTTCCAAATTTTTCTGCGTTTTATAAAAAGAAAAATATCGTTCTTCTGAATCTGCATTGATGTATCTTGGTGCAGGTCTTTCTTCGTCTTTAATCTTTATTGGTTTATATAAACCTAATCGAATTATTTCTTATGAAGTATAAATTTTCATTAAACGAGTTTTATTTCTTCCTTTTTCAAACAGAAATTCATTTACTGAAACTAACTTTTCAAACTTATTAATCCAATGTAGCTTATCTTTTGCATATAAAAGTTGATGTTTGATAAAATCAGCAATTTCAGAATGAGAAATCTCAAATATTTTGTCAATTAATGCTTGACAATACCCGTCATTTGTAAGAGGTTGCACCTCTATAATATCAAATTCTTTCGACTTTACATTGTGTAAAGCAACTTGTGTAAACTCTTTGAATTGTACAGTTTCTTTTATCAAATACTTCATCATAAATTAAGTTTTAGCAATTAACCTTTTATAGTGTAATTTGATGTAAATTAATACATTACAAAGATAAAATGTGTCGTTAAAGATATTTAAAACTTCCTTATTCGATGTATTGCTCTATTCTTTATAATATATGCTTTTCAACCACAAACTAGCTTTTACTAAAAGGATTAATACAGGAACTTCGACT
Organism: Empedobacter sp. UBA3239; assembly: GCF_002362875.1. Taxonomy (NCBI): domain Bacteria; kingdom Pseudomonadati; phylum Bacteroidota; class Flavobacteriia; order Flavobacteriales; family Weeksellaceae; genus Empedobacter; species Empedobacter sp. UBA3239. The sequence goes on from NZ_DEVJ01000019.1 coordinate 1,955, forward strand.
AACGGACCAATAACTCCTACAAAAGCTTGTGGCGAGTGAATACCAAATATCGCAATAGAAACTGCAATGGCCAATTCGAAGTTATTACCTGTTGCTGTAAATGAAATAGATGCATTTTTATCATAAGGAACCTTCATTGCTTTATTGATAAAGAAACTGATGAAGAACATCATTGCAAAATAGATCACTAATGGGATTGCTACTTTGATTACGTCTAAAGGTAATTCAAGTATTTTATCTCCTTTTAAACTAAACATTACCACAATAGTAAATAATAATGCATAGAGTGTTATGGGAGAAATTTTGGGTACGAATACACGATTGTACCATTCTATACCTTTCTTTTTAATTAGCGCGTATCTCGTGATAAAACCTATTAAAAATGGAATACCTAAATAGATCATTACACTTTGTGTTACTTCGATCATTGAAACCGAAACATTAAAATTAGCTAAGCCTAATTTACTTGGTAATATGTTGATGAATAACCAAACTAAAAAACTGTAACTTAAGACTTGGAAAATACTATTCAATGCGACTAACATTGCTGTATATTCTCTATTAGCCTTCGCTAAATCGCTCCAAACTACCACCATTGCAATACATCGAGCTAAACCAATTAGTATTAATCCAGACATATAATCCGGTTCGTCATGAAGAAATAGAACTGCCAAACCAAACATTAAAACTGTACCAATTATCCAGTTTAGGATTAAGGATATACCAATTACTTTTTTGTTTTTGAGTGCTTTTGGTAATAAAGCATAATCTACTTTGGCTAAAGGTGGAAACATCATTATTATCAAGCCTAAAGCTAAAGGTATATTGGTTGTACCCACGCTCATCCGCTCTACAAAAACAGACATATTGGGAAAGATATAACCAATGGTCACACCTAGAAGCATTGCGATAAAAATCCATAAGGTTAGGTATCTATCAAGGAATTTTAGTTTTGGTTGCATCGTTTATTTAGTGATTTGTGAAAATATGTACATCATTTCGGTTGCTATTTCGGTACTTCGTTGTTGGTAAACTTCTGTTTGATTGGTAGTACCATCCGAAATTTTAGGATCTTCGTAAGTAATGGGAATTCGCTTTTCAGCTCCGGAAATAAAAGGGCAACCTTCATCTGCTTGGGAACAAGTTAGAATCGCTGCGAAATTTGAAATAGGATTGAAAGCATCATTATATTTCTTAGAAAAACCGATAATTGGTAAACAATTTTCATCAAATTTTATGGCGTAAATAGGATTTATACTATCTGCAATTTTTAGAATTTGTAAGCCTTGATTTTCTAATGTTTCTGCTACTTTAGGAAACAAAGCTGTTTCTTGTGTACCACCTGAATAACAGTGTACATTATCTATATTATAGAATGATGCTGAAGTTTGCGCCCAAACCTGTGATAAATGACTTCTTCGAGAATTGTGTGTACAAATAAAATTAAGGTTTACCGGTTTTTTACTATTTACCTTTCCTTGAATGTAATCTATTAAAGGTTGTAAAATGTTTTTGCGATCATTACTGATATTTTCAAAATGAAATTGCTCTACAGTTTTTAATATTGTTGAGTACATATTTTTAATTAATTTTTAAGTGTTTAGATAAAAAATCTTGAATTTCTAAAATTGTTTGTTTTGCGGTTCTGTTTACCCCAATTAAAGTTGCAGATGCATAACCTGTCCAATTACCATAGCCTACAAACCATAAACCTTCAATATCTAAAGACTTAGTTTCATTGGTTTTTGCAATACCTTTTTCATCTAGTTGTATTAGTGATTTTAGGAATGTAGTATCGTAACCGAAGCCTGTACACCAAATAATTGCATCAAAATCTTCTTGTTCGCCGTTATCCCAAATTACTCCTTTGTCGTAAAACTCACGGAATGTACCACTAGAAATTAACACTCCTCTTTCACGAGCTTCTTTTACAGGTGGAACCATAACAATACTGGCTAAATTGTAATTTGATGCATCAAATGTTTTTCCTTCTAATTCTGCTTTATATCTTGCGTTGGCAATTTTAAACAGATAATAGCCGTCCACTTCATCGGGTAGAAATTCAGGTGTTTTTTTTGTTGACCATTTTACTGTCGTATTTTTTGATACTTCAGCAACAATTTGAGCACCAGAATTACCTTCTCCAACAACCAATGTTTTTAAACCATTAAAATCTTCGGGGTTTTTATATTTACTTGAATGTATTTGAACACCTTTGTAATTTTCTATTCCCTTTAAATTCGGAATGAAAGGATTTCCCCACGTTCCTGTAGCAGAAATAACTGTTTTGGTTTTAAAAAAACTTTCTTGCGTGTGAACTTGAAAAAAATCTCCATTTTTTTTAATTTCAACAACTTCACTATTTCTTTTCACATTAAGTTGATAATATTGCTCGTATTGTCCTAAATAATGTATAACCTCTTTTTTTGTAGGGAATTTATTTTCAGAATTTGGCATTATCAATCCAGGTAACGAGCTATAATCTGCTGGAGAAAATAGGGTTAAACTATCCCAAGTATGGAGCCAAGCCCCGCCTGAAGTATTTTGCTTATCCAAAATAATATACTTCAGTTTTGCACGTCTTAGATAATATCCACAAGCTAATGCACTTTGCCCGCCTCCAATAACTATAACATCAAATATTTCATCCATTGAATTGTTTTTATCTGATTTATGCATTTACAAATTAATACTTTTACGTTTCTATAAATTCTTATCTATATTAATACCGTTTACTGTTTGATAATCCTTGTTTATCGACTTCTACAACTCCTAAAAAATTATCATTGGTAATTGTTATAATATTTATGGTTACAATATTTAGCAACACCCCGAATTTGGTGTACAAGAAGATGATTGGATTTCTGACAATTTCACTTTTGGTTTTTCTGAAGGAATACCACAAGCATCTTGCGCTAAGCAAGCTGTTTTTTTATTTTTTAAAATGAAATGTTTACCGTTAAACTCTAGATCATATTTACCGATAGTAACAGATTGATATTCAACTTCAATTTCTGCATCTTCAATCCCTAATTTGTTTTCGGATAAGCGAATGATATTTAATAATTTTCCTGGTTTTAAACGATGCTCATAATCATCAGCATTCCATAATTGGAAGTTCACCACTTTTTCGTTTCTGATGACACCACCACAATCAATAAATTTCTTTGTGATTTCTCCCACTTCTGTAACGTGGAAATGCTCTGGTACGAAAGTACCATCCTCTAATTGAAATTCAACATTTTCTAATGTTGGTAAGATTTCTTTGATTTCTGAAAGTTTCATATTCTTTAATTATTATTTATTTATCGCAATATTGCGATGATTTATTTCAAAAAAATGCCTTAACAGCATTGATTTACTTTTACATTTTGATTGAAAAAGTTAGAAAACTCATTTTGAATTGCAGCCCAAACCTTTTCATCAATACAATAACAAACCGATTTTCCTTCGATGGAACCTTGAATAATTCCGATACTTTTTAATTCTTTTAAATGTTGAGAAATAGTAGCTTGTGCTAAACCTAATTCATCCACCAAATCCGTACAGATACACGCATTCTTTTTGATGATATGCTGAATAATAGCCACACGAGCAGGATGTCCTAATACCTTGAATAAAGTAGCTAGTTTATTTTGCTCGTCAGTGAAGATTTCCGATTTAGTTATTCCCATTATTGATTTATTATCATTGCAATATTACGATATGTTTTATAAATACTAAAATAATTTAATATTAATTATTCAATCTACTGTTCTACTGTTTTATCTAATTTTTCGTTTACTATTTTTGCATAAAAAAAAATTCTGTTACGTTTTACAACCTAACAGAATGTTATCTTATTTATATCTTAAAAATGGATTATTTAATCGTAATGAAAACGGCACTTTGCAATTAATATCTGATCATCTTCGTACTTGTAAATTAAACGATGTTCTTCGTCTATTCTACGTGACCAAAACCCTGAATATTTATGTTTTAATGGCTCTGGTTTCCCAATACCAGTAAAAGGAGTACGTGAAATATCTTTCAATAAATCATTGATACGTTTTACTTTTTTCTTATCGGTTTTTTGCCAAAATAAATAATCTTCCCAAGACTCATCTACGAAAATATATTTCATCTATTCCTCGATTAATTCTCTTTCAAAAGATTGGTTGCTTTTTAATTTTTCAATGGCAGCATCTAATCTTGATTCGTTGATTCGTGAAGATAATTCATGATTTGTAGCCATTAATGAATTGTATTCTTCTAAAGACATTACAACAATACCAGAATCTTTCCCTCTGTTGATGATTAAGGTTTCAAAGTTCTTTGAAACTCTATCTAAGTAAGATTTAATATCTTTTCTGAAATCTGAAACACTTGCTATTATCATAATCTTGTATTTTATTATGTACAAAATTAAGTACAATATTTTTATTTACAAAATCTATATTCTTACATTATTCTAAAATAAGCATCTATTATTCAATAAATTGCTCTACAGCTTTGTCTAATTCTTAGTTTACGATTTTAGCATAGATTTGAGTTGTTCCGATATCTGAGTGATCTAATAGTTTAGAAACATACTCAATACGCATACCGTTAGCTAAGGCTTGGGTTGCAAATGTATGTCGGCTTAAATGAAAAGATAATGAGAATGGAAATTCTAATTCTTTGCCCATTCTACGCAATTTCTGACCACATAAAACATTTTTGCTACCGATTACTTTTAGTTGGTATTCGTTGGATTGTTCGAAGAAATTAGCTTCTGAAATGATTGGAAAAATAAAATCATCTGGTTCGGAAGTTTCTTTTTTGTATTTGTTTAAAATCTCTAAAGCAGATTGACCTACCTTGAATTGATGTGAACGTTTAGTTTTACGGATGTTTAATCTGATACGTTGTTCGTTTTCATCATAGTTTTTCCATTGTAAGGTAACGACATCACTAAAACGCAATCCTCCGGCATAACAAGAAAAAATAAACATATCTCTGAAATAGGTATCTGTTTGACCAAATGAACTCTTGTGGTTTTTTAGCTGCTCGATTTGTTCTTTGTTTAAAAACAATCTTGTACTCTTGGCTTTTTTGATTCGTACACTTGCAAATGGGTAAGTATTTAAACTGATGATTTCTTCACGAATGGCATCTTTAAACATTATGGCTAAAATTGAACATTTGTATTAAAACTAACATTAGTAATTTATGAACAAATTGAAATAACTGTAAGAAAGCTTCTTTACCAAAAAGGACGCAAGTTTAACAAATTGTGGAATGCCAAGGTATTTTTTCGTTTAAATCATGACCTAAAAATAAACGAATATCCAAACAGTTATTGCAATAGCGAATCAATGCTCTGTTGCTATTAATATTATTTAGATAACTGTCCATTCAAATCTTGAAAGAGACAATTAGATTATGAAATAAAACAAATTTCTACAATTAAAAACATGATAGCTTTGAAATTTCATATAGAAAACTTGCTGAAAAGGCGAGAGTCAATTTAGCGTAATGAGCGTAAAAATGGCTTACTGTTCGCGCAA
>NZ_DEVJ01000022.1:0-7135 GCF_002362875.1 Empedobacter sp. UBA3239
CTTTTGAGACAGCTTCTTTTAATCACAAAAATTTACTCAAACGCAATTATCGAAAGTTTTGGATTTTCAATAATCTCTTTTTGTTTGAGTTTTTCTATATCAATTACACCAACAATATGATTGTAATTTTTACTCTGATAACGTTCTTCTATTTCATCAAAAATGTTTGAAACATCATCTGCTTGATTCTCAAAACCGATGTAAATTCGCTTCTTTCCTGTTTGATTAAAAACTCCTTCTTCTTTGTTTTCATATTTTCGAATCGAATATTGATAATCATATTTTAAAGCAGAAATATCGCTCAAAACCGCAGAAGAAGTGGGGAAACGCCCTGCTCCTTTTCCATACAAAAATTGTTCATCCGAAAGCGAACTTCCAATCAAAACTCCATTATATTCGTTATTCACAAGCGCAATTGTTTTATTTAATTCAACAAAAGTTGGCAAAACTGTTGATGTAATTTCACCCGTTTGATGATTAATTTTAGAATTCGCAATCAACTTTATAGTATAATTTTTTTCTTTCGCGTATTTAAAATCTTCCACTTTCAATGAGGTAATTCCTTTTCGAATAACTTGCTCAACATCAATCTTTTTACCGAAAGCATGCAACGTAATAATTGCTAATTTACTCGACGCATCAAAACCTTCTACATCAGCCGTGGGATCAGCTTCTGCAAAACCACTTTCTTGCGCTGCTTTTAAGGCTACTTGATACGATTCATTTTCATTTGCCATTTTCGTCAAAATGTAATTTGTTGTACCATTTACAATTCCAGAAACATAATTCAATAAATCGTTATCAAAATATTCTTCTAGATTTCTAATAATCGGAACTGAGCCGCAAACAGAGGCTTCATAAAGAAAAGAAACATTATTTTTTGCTTGCAAATCCAATAATTCTTTGTGATGATCTGCAATCAATTTTTTATTTGCACTTACCACATGTTTCCCTTTATTGAACGCTTTTATAATGATATCATGTGCCGCATCAGCATCCGAAATTAACTCAACAACAACATTTATTTCATCGTCATTTAAAATATCATCCGCATTAGTCGAAAATAATTCAGACGGAGCATTTCTAGATTTAGAATTATCTTTAATTACAATTTTTTTAATTGCAGCATTCAATTGTGGTTTTTCTTCCAATACCTTGTAAATTCCTTCTCCTACAACTCCAAATCCGAACAATCCGATATTTATTTTTTTCATTTATTTGTTTTGTTTTTAATTATTTACCAAAGAAAAGTGAAGAAAAAAAATGGTTCAATCGCATAAAAACAATTGAACCATTTTGAATAAAGAATATTATTGAAGATTGGTTTACAGTAGTTTTTATTCATCTTTCCTATAAGGATGGATTTAGCACCTTGATTCATTAATCAGGTTGCTAAAGTTTCTTTGGGCCATTTCCCTCCACTTTTCTTGATAAAATGTAAATTTTAATGAACTATTTCTGAGGACAAATTTAGGCGAAAGAATTCTATATATCCAAATTAATTTCATTTCTTTAATTTAATATTTTCCGTAATTATAGATAAAAATACACAAATAATGAATTTTATTCTATAAATATTTATAGACAAAAATAATTTTCTAAAAAATACAATTAAAAGAAAAAACAAATCTTAATAATTTTTAATAAAACCCTATTTTTATTAAAAATATTCTAAAAACTACAATTTTCAATAACTAATTAAAATATTATTTCTTTAAAATAGTAATTTTAAAGAAATATTTTCTAAAATAAATTTCAAAAATGACCTATTAGAGATTTTGAACTATTTCAAACAAAAATTATTTCTATGAACCAAGTTTCGAACTCGTTTTTTTCAATCTTGATTTTTTTATTCTCAATACTTTAAATAATTTTGCACATAGCTTTATAAAGAAAGATGGAGGGAATAGGCCCGTTGAAATCTTAGCAACCCAAAGTATAGTTGGGTGCTAAATCCTACTCAAATAGAGAAAGATAAGGACTTACCTCACACTTCTTCCCATAAGGCTTTTAAAATATTTAGAATGAAATTAGACGATATACTAAAAGAGCGTATTGTTATTTTAGATGGTGCAATGGGAACGATGATCCAAAAGCACAATTTACAAGAAGAAGATTATCGTGGAGAACGATTCAAGGATTTTCATACTTCTTTAAAAGGAAATAACGATTTATTGGTTTTAACCCAACCTCAAATCATAAAAGATATTCACCGAGAATATTTGGCTGCTGGTGCAGATTTAATCGAAACAAATACGTTCAATGCCAATATTATTTCTATGGTTGATTATGATATGGTTGATTTGGTTGATGAATTAAATTACGAAGCCGTTCGCTTAGCAAAAGAAGCTTGTGAAGAGTTTTCTACCCCAGATAAACCTCGTTTTGTAGTTGGATCTTTAGGTCCAACCAACAAGACAGCCTCTATTTCGCCACAAGTAAATGACCCTAGTTATCGCGATGTGGATTTTGATTTATTGGCAAATGTATATTATCGTCAAGCAAAAACAATGTTAGAAGCTGGTGCAGATATTTTACTTGTCGAAACTATTTTTGATACTTTAAATGCAAAAGCAGCATTTTATGGAATTCAAGATGCGATAGAAAAAACAGGAATCAACGTTCCTCTAATGGCTTCTGGTACAATAACAGATAAATCTGGACGTACACTTTCTGGACAAACAACAGAAGCTTTCTTGATTTCATTAGAACATATTGATTTAATTTCAGTTGGGTTAAATTGTGCTTTAGGTGCAAAAGATTTGATTCCATATTTAGAAGTTTTAGCCGAAAAAGCACCATTTTATGTCAGCGCATACCCAAATGCTGGCTTACCAAACGCTTTCGGTGGATACGATGAAACTCCTGAAATGATGCGAGATTTTATCAAACCCTTCTTGCATAAAAAATTGGTAAATATTTTAGGTGGATGTTGTGGAACTACACCAGATCACATCAAATTGATGGCTGATTTAGCAAAAGAATACGAACCTCGAAAAATTAATGTAGAATGTCAGGCGTAAAAGTTCAACTTTCTGGATTAGAACCTTTAATTGTTCGTGAAAATTCAAACTTTGTCAACGTTGGTGAACGTACAAATGTTACTGGTTCTAAAAAATTCTTGCGATTAATCAAAGAAGAAAAATTTGAAGAAGCACTTCAAGTTGCACGTGATCAAGTAGATGGTGGCGCGCAAATTATCGACATCAATATGGATGAAGGTATGCTTGATGGTGTTGCTTCTATGGTGAAATATTTACGTTTGATTGCTTCTGAGCCTGATATTTCGAAAGTTCCAATTATGATTGATTCTTCGAAATGGGAAATTATTGAAGCTGGTCTAAAAAATGTTCAAGGTAAAGCGATTGTCAACTCAATTTCTTTAAAAGAGGGAGAAGAATTATTTATCGAACATGCGAAGAAAATTAAACGTTACGGTGCTGCAACAGTGGTTATGGCGTTTGATGAGAAAGGTCAAGCGGATAATTATGAACGTCGAATCGAAATTGTAAAACGTTCGTATGATATTTTGGTAAATCAAGTAAATTTCAATCCAAGAGATATCATTTTTGATGTGAATATTTTCCCAGTTGCAACAGGAATGGAAGAACATCGCCGTAATGCCATCGATTTTTTTGATGCAACAAAATGGATCAAAGAAAATCTTCCGCATGCGTTAGTTTCGGGTGGAGTTTCGAATGTTTCATTTTCCTTCCGTGGAAACAATGCGGTTCGTGAAGCGATGCACACGGCGTTTTTATATCACGCCATTAAACACGGAATGGACATGGGAATCGTCAATCCAGAAATGATTGAGATTTACGATGATATTCCAAAAGATTTATTAGAACACGTTGAAGATGTTTTATTGGATCGACGTGACGATGCAACAGAGCGTTTGATTGATTTTGCCGAACATCTAAAAGGTGTTACAAAAGAGAAAAAGAAAGATGATGCTTGGCGCGAATTACCTTTAGAAAAGCGTATTGAAATTTCTTTAGTAAAAGGAATTACAGAATTTATTGACGAAGATACTGCAGAAGCTTTGAAAAAAATTGGTTCGCCATTACGTGTTATTGAAGGTCCTTTGATGGACGGAATGAACGTTGTTGGAGATCTTTTCGGAAGCGGAAAAATGTTCTTGCCTCAAGTAGTTAAATCGGCTCGCGTAATGAAAAAATCTGTTGCTTATTTAACGCCATTTTTAGAGGAAGAAAAACTTAGAAATAAAACAGACAAAGAGCCTTCTAAAATCTTAATGGCAACTGTAAAAGGTGATGTTCACGATATCGGAAAAAATATTGTTTCAGTCGTTTTAAGCTGTAATGGTTTCGAGATTATCGATTTAGGCGTAATGGTTTCTTCTGAAACAATTTTAGACGAAGCGCAAAAAAATAATGTCGATGTGATTGGTCTTTCTGGATTGATTACTCCATCCTTAGATGAAATGGTGCATGTTGCCAGAGAAATGAAACGTCTTAATCTTGATATTCCATTGATGATTGGTGGCGCAACAACTTCTAAAGCGCATACAGCTGTAAAAATTGCACCAGAATATGACAAAGCAATTCATGTTTTAGATGCTTCGCGTTCGGTTACTATTTGTCAAAAATTGATTGGAAATCAACAGGCAGAATTACTTACAGAAACAACTACTGATTATACAAAAATTAGAGAAGGTTTCTTGAATCGTGCTGTATCAAAGGAATATCTATCGATTGAAGATGCTCGAAAAAATAAATTAAAAGTTGATTTTGAAGAAAATAAACCTTTTAAACCAAATAAATTAGGTGTTTTCACGCATCAAACAGCAGTTTCTGAATTAAGAGATTTTATAGATTGGACTCCATTTTTCAAAACATGGGATTTACATGGTAAATTTCCAGCGATTTTAGAAGATGAAATTGTCGGAACAAATGCCAAAGAATTATATGTAGATGCTTTGTCAATGTTAAATAAAATTGAAGCTGAAAATTTAGCTAAACCGAAGGCTGTTTTTGGACTTTTCAAAGCGAATACGGTAAACGATGACACGATTGAGTTGTTTGATGAAAATGATAACAAAATCGAAGAATTTTACACACTTCGTCAACAAGCAAAAAAATCGAAAGAACAACCAAATATTTCGATTGCTGATTTTATTGCGCCAAAAGATTCAGCTATTCAAGATTATATCGGTGCATTTGCTGTCACAGCTGGTCAAGAAATTGAAGAAGTTGCTAAAGCTTACGAAACAAATTTAGATGATTACAATTCGATTATGGTGAAAGCAATTGCCGATCGTCTAGCTGAAGCTTATGCAGAATATTTGCACAAATATGTTCGTACAGAAATTTGGGGTTATGCGAAAGATGAAACTTTATCAAATGATGAATTAATTTCAGAAAAATATAAAGGAATTCGCCCCGCTCCTGGTTATCCTGCATGTCCTGACCATTTAGAAAAAGAAACAATTTTCAAAATCTTGGATGTAGAGAAAAATGCTGGAATTGAGTTAACAAGTTCTTTGGCCATGTATCCTGTTTCGTCTGTTTCTGGTTATTATTTTGGTAATCCAGAAGCAAAATATTTTGGAGTTGGAAAAATAAAAATGGATCAGGTTGAAGATTTTGCAAAACGTAAAAATATAGAACTTGATAAAGCTGAACGTTGGTTGAGTCCTAATTTGGCGTAAAAGCATTAAGCAAAAATAAATTTTGTCTTTCTAAATACAGCATTTCGAAATAAAGAATCTCATATTCCTCCCAAGCTCGAAATGACAGAAACACAAAGGCATTCTGAACTCGTTTCAGAATTACACAAGTTTGGATGAAATGTAGAAATAAATTCAGCATGATAACAAACGTAGAACAAAATTAAAAAATGCGTTAGGGATTGCAGTGAAAATCCTTTTTTGTTGATTAAACGAAGTCGAAATCAACAAAAAAGATTGCAACAAAAAGCCCGCCCGAAGGGAACGCCCTTATAAAATAAATTATATAATCGAAATTCGAGATTCGAACTTCGCTAAACGATAAAATTAATAATGAAAGTTACCGAACATATAGAACGCGCAAACGGAAAACCGTTGTTTTCTGTGGAAATTTTACCACCTTTGAAAGGGCAAGATGTCAATGCGACGTTCAAAACTTTAGATCCATTAGTTGAGTTAAATCCAGCTTTTATTGATGTAACTTATCATCGTCAAGAGTATATTTACAAACAGAAAGAAAACGGTTTATTAAAGCGTTATCAGGTGCGAAAACGTCCTGGTACAGTTGCGATTTGCGCTGCGATACAGAATCATTATAAGATAGATGCAATTCCGCATTTGATTTGTGGTGGATTTACAAAAGAGGATACAGAAGATGCGTTAATTGATTTGAATTTCTTGGGAATTGACAACCTTTTAGTTTTACGTGGAGATCCTATAAAATCGGAAAAATCTTTTGTTCCAGAAGTTGGTGGACATGCGCATGCATCAGAATTGATTGAGCAAATTACGGCTTTAAATACTGGAAATTATTTGGACGACGAGCTACAAGAGTCGCATGCAATGGATTTTTGTATTGGTGTAGCGGGTTATCCTGAAAAACATTTCGAATCGCCAAATCTTGCAATGGATTTGTATTATTTGAAAAAGAAAGTGGAATTGGGAGCGGATTATATCGTGACGCAAATGTTTTTCGATAATCAAAAATATTTTGATTTTGTCAAAAAATGTCGCGAAATGGATATTAATATTCCGATTATTCCGGGTATAAAACCTATGACAACTTTTAATCAACTAACGTCGATTCCGCAAAATTTCTATTTGGATTTGCCAGAAGCTTTGGCAATGGAAGTTTTGAAGTCTAAAGATAAAGAACGAATTAAGGAAATCGGGATTGAATGGTGCATTCAACAATGTAAAGAGTTAATCGATTTTGGTGTTCCTGGATTACATTTTTATACAATGAGTAATTCTATAAATACAAAAAGAATCGCTGAGGCGGTTTATTGAAATAGAAAAATAAGTTATCAAAAATCCGAGTTGTTGGCTCGGATTTTTTTGGGTTTATTTATTTTATTTATATTTTAATAATACTATGTGCTTTTTGCCCAACACTAAATATAGCAATTTTTCATATCTTGTAGTATGCAAGGACGAAAAGAA